>JAMDCE010000140.1 GCA_023489135.1 Chloroflexota bacterium | reverse complement strand
CGATGCGAGACTCGAGATCGCCGACATCCATCTCTGCCAGCAACTGGCCTTCGGTGACTTCCTGGCCAGATTGAACGTTGATCTTCTTCAACCTGCCCGCGTTCTTGAAATACAGCTCTCCTTCACGCACAGCCGCTACACGCCCCAGAACCTTCACCGACTCGACGATCGAGTCTCGTCGCACGATGGCAGTTGGGCGTGTAGGAGGCTTGACAGCTCTCGCCGTAGCAACTGGTGCCGGCGCCACCGAACCTGGCAACTGGATGCAGCCTGCCAGGAAAACCAGGAGGATTGTTACACCGATAAGCGCGAACTTCCTACAGCAGTTTGCGACAATGCTGGTCCTCGGCGCCTCGTGTCCCCTCTCCCAGAGGGAGAGGGCTAGGGTGAGGGCCAGCCCAATGCTTTCGCAAACCGAATTAGCCATAGCATACACGTCGTAGCCGCGGCGGATCACTTGTTCAACACCTCGTCGATCGCATCAGACGCGTCTTTAATCGCCTCGTCGACAGACTTTGTGTTTCGCTGAATCGGAGTGAAAAGCTTCTCGTAGAGAACCCTCATGCCCTCTCCTCCTTTCAGCCACGGCATCGGCCGCGCATATTCCAGGGATCTCAAGATGACTTGAGCATCATCTTCAGTAATACCAGGGTTGATTTGCCGAAGGTTCTTGGCCAGGGAGCGTCTGGCCGGGGCAGCCAGGTCCTTCTGCATTTCGCTGGCCAGGGCTATCATTGCCTTGTATGCGACGGGGCTGTTAGCCGCTTTCGAAGTCATACCTATGGCCGTGTACACGTCAAGGATCGTCGCGGGAACCTTTCCCCGTGGCAGCTCGGCCAGGCGTATCGGCCGATCCTGTCCCCCTCGCATAAAGGGCATAAACTGCATCTGGCTGCCGGCCCCGCTGGCAAACATCATCGCCACTCTACCCATCGGCGTCCACAGGGGCGCGACCTCGCCCGGTCCGACCCTCATCATTGGCTTGGCCATAGTTACAGCCGACGGTCCACCCGGTGTCGCTTTTGGATCCGGAGGAACGACCTTATATGTATTGATCAGGTCAAAATAGAACTTCACCGCCTCGACGGCTGCCGGCTCGTTGAGCAGCGAGCGCTTTCCATCTTTGCTGACCAGTTCCCCGCCGTTTTGCCAGATAAACGCTGGCAGGGCCATCTGGCCAGACAGATTGATCGCATATCTGTCGTTCTGGGGATCTCCAGTCGCCTTCGTCAGTTGCTTTGCGTAGCCTACAAATGCCGACCAGTTCCAGTTGGGCTCCGGAGCAGGTACTCCCGCGTCGTCGAGAACTCGTTTGTCGTACATCAACACGGTAGGCCCTACATTGATCGGCAACGCATACAGTCGGCCATTATCGCTCAGAGCCTCCACTGCGCCTGGATAATAGTCGTCAGGCTTGACGTTCTTGTCGCTGCGCACATAAGTGTCGAGAGGCTGTAGCAAGTCCTTGTCCAGCGCCGCGTTGAACTCCGCAAACTCCGAGATGACGATGGGCCTTGTAGAGGGCCAAAACGGGGGGGCGGCGCACCCCCTCCAGGATACATCAAGACAGCCACGTTGACGACATTGCGTTTGGCCGGTGATGGAGCTACGATGCAACTGCTCAAGGTCGCCCACAAGACTGCCAGGGACACTGCTATCGCGAGTCTGCGCATGGAACCACCCCCGAGAGTTTGCTCACCGCATTATATCACAAGACAAGTCACGCCTGTTTCACTTTATAGAACGCGCCAAAGGCTCAAAAAGTTCCGCGCTCACGTGACGAACACTTGCAGATTTTGCGGCAGAGAGGAAGAGTAACTGGTAGGCACCTACGGGGAATCGGCGCGCACCAATCGCCTGGGGACGCCTCGAGCGATTTCGCGGAGGTATTCGGCAGCAAGCCGATTGTAAGAATCGTCAATTGCCACGCCGTTCTCGTTCACGAGGCCATAGTAGCGATCCACTGGCTCCGGCCCTTCTGTAGTCCAAACGTAAGCGAGGCCTCCCATAACAAGCGAAGGATAGCTGCGCAGCGCTCGCCACATCTGCACGTACCCGCCGGGTCTCTCTGACAACCCCAGGTCAGGAGGCGCAAACTCCGAGATGACGATGGGCTGATCAAATCCTAGTTGAGGCCATTCCGACAGGATTTGGTAAATGCGGTATGTGTAAACGTTCATCCCATAAATCAGCCACGTTCGCCTCACGCCGTCTGCGCTGATCGCGCTCAACAACTCGGGCACGTAAACATCTTCAGTTTCCCTGTATATCACAGGATGATTCGGGTCGATGCTGTGAACCAGATCGGCCAGCTCGATGAGGAACGAAGCAAATGCCTGAGCCTGCTCGGCAGAGGTAATCTCGGGGAACACCTCGTTGCCCAGCCCCCACATTCGGACGGCAGGATAATCTTTGAAGTATCGGACCATGCTGGCCGCATCTTCGGCCACACGCTGTCGGTATTCGGGATCAGTGTAGGCTGCGTCGGGAGGAAGATAGTACGGCATGATCACGCCGATTCCGTACTGTTGAGCCTTCGTCAAGAGCAACTCGTCGAACCTGTCCTGCTCGTAGCCCTTGTCTTGCCCCCATCCAGAAATAGTGTTGATTCCAGCCTGACGCATCAAGGCGAAGTCTCGGTCGTACCGCACTGCCCTCTCGTCATCGCTGAGATACCGATAGATTGCGTTATACCCAACGCCCCGTATGGTCTCGGGGATCCCGTTCACCTGATAGGAGTAAGAGTAGTTATCACCTTCGATCGTGACGACGCTCGGCAAAGAAGGCGCGAAAGCGACGTGCCCGCCAGCCGCGTCTTCGACCCTTCCGATACTAGCCTCAGCCGATGTCGTGACAGAACCGAACTCGGATGCCCCATTCACGTCTACAAAGGCCGACGCCATCGCCCCAATTAACAGCCAGGCAAGTATGTTGAACCGAAATATAGCAGGCAGAAGTCTTCTAAGTTTCACCAGTCTGCTCGTCCTCGAACGTACAGCATCGACGTCGATTCCTTATCCCGCCCCAGTTGCCCCGCGTTAATGCCTTTTCCTTCGATGTACAGCGGCTACCAAGAGGATCACACCAGTCGCCAGCAACGTGGGGGCAAACGGCCATGGGCAAACCTTTGCGCAAACTGCTGTAGTCCCCGTCTAGGCCTCAGGCATTAAGTGCAATATACATGCCATCTCAGGCACGCGCAGTCGCTCTTAGAAGCATAATGGTAAGTAGACTAGATGTCAATGGACCGGAAGTACTGCTAATTGCTATTCTAGTAGTAGTGCTAATGGCTGTTTCAGAACTGTAATTCTCGCCAACATCCTGGTACTTATTTCCTATGGACCTCTTATGTAAAGCGTTGCTAGAATACGAAACTGACAAGGGAAGATAAGACCCGGCTTTGAACTAAGCCGGGTCTTGTGGCAACTTCGGGACCTGGGGAGGACTGACAGTGATGGGCCGAAGAAGGGCAAAGCCAGGGAAATACATAGTGGCGGTCTTGTGCGTGATGCTTATCAGCCAGCTGCTTGTTGGTTGTAGCGCTGCAGCCGCAGGAAGCGCGCCAACTACTGCGCCTGTGATTGCAGGCGCCCAGCGATTGCAGAGCGAGCCGATTACCTTGACCACAGCCGCCACCCTGACTCGACCGTCCACCGATCCAGGTGGCACAGGCCAGGACAAACCGCTACCCCCGAATTTCCTCAGCACCTCGGGAGGCAAGATCGTAGACTCGACTGGCAAAGAGGTGATCTTGACCGGCATCAACTGGTTCGGAATGGAGACTGGCACGTTCGCGCCTCACGGCATTTGGGCGCGCAACTGGAAAGAAATGATGGACCAGATTGTCGCACTGGGCTACAACACCATTCGCCTTCCATTTTCCAGCGAGACGCTCGATCCAAAAGCCGTGCCGACCGAAGGGATCGACTATGATTTCAACCCGGATTTCGAGGGCCTCAACGGGCTTCAGATTATGGACAAGATTATCGAAGGCGCTCGAGAACGCGGCCTCAAAGTGATCCTCGACCGACATCGCATCACCAAGGACGCTCAGTCGAAACTCTGGTACAGCGACAAATATCCCGAGGAACGGT
>JAMDCE010000484.1:13198-19784 GCA_023489135.1 Chloroflexota bacterium | reverse complement strand
GCAATCTTATGTTAGGAGGCCTTCCAAGGATGGCGACTAAGTGGGTCTACCTTTTTAGCGAAGGTAACGCCCAAATGCGGGACCTTCTAGGGGGGAAGGGAGCCGGGGTAGCCGAGATGACCAGAGCGGGACTTCCGGTGCCCCAGGGTTTTACGATCACGACCCAGGCGTGCAACGCCTACTACCAGGAAGGGAAGAAGTTCCCCGAGAGCATGTGGGACCAGGTGCTCGCCGCACTCAAACAACTGGAGCAGCAGACCGGCAAGAAGTTCGGGGACCCCAACGACCCGCTTCTGGTATCGGTCCGTTCCGGCGCCAAGTTCTCCATGCCCGGCATGATGGACACGGTCCTCAATCTGGGCCTGAACGAACAGTCGGTTCAGGGCCTGGCCAAGCTGACCAACAACGAGCGCTTCGCGTACGATGCCTACCGTCGCTTCATACAGATGTTCGCCAAGATCGTGCTGGACATCGACCCGGGGAAATTCGAGCACATCCTGGACGAACAAAAGCGCAAAGCAGGAGTTACGCAGGACACCGAGCTTACCGCCGAAGACCTCAAGCAGGTGGTGGCCGATTACAAGGCGCTGGTCAAGAAGGAAACCGGCGAGGATTTCCCCAACGATCCCTACAAGCAATTGGAGAAGGCCATCGAAGCCGTCTTCAGCTCCTGGAACAACAAGAGGGCCATCGATTACCGTAACTTCCACAAGATCCCGCACGACCTCGGCACGGCGGTCAACGTGCAGATGATGGTCTTCGGGAACATGGGCTTCGACTCGGGGACGGGCGTGGCCTTCACCCGCAACCCCTCTACCGGAGAGAAGAAACTGTACGGCGAATATCTGCTGAATGCCCAGGGCGAGGACGTGGTAGCCGGCATTCGCACGCCACATAAGATCGAAGTGATGCAGAATGAGCTGCCTCAGGTCTACCAGCAGTTCTCGGAGATAGCCAATCGACTGGAGAAGCACTACCGGGACGTACAGGACCTGGAGTTTACGGTCGAGAAGGGCAAGCTCTACATGCTCCAGACGCGCTCGGCCAAGCGCACGGCGCAAGCGGCGGTGAAAACAGCCGTGGACATGGTCGAGGAGGGCCTGATCTCCAAGGAAGAGGCCATTATGCGCGTGGAGCCGGCGCAGATCGAGCAGTTGCTGCACCGCCGGATAGACCCCAACGCCGAAGTGAACGTGATCGCGAAGGGTCTGAACGCCTCACCGGGCGCGGCGAGCGGCAAGGCCATCTTCGATCCCGACAAGGCCGAGGAGCTAGGGAAGAACGGCGAGCGGGTTATCCTGGTCCGGCCGGAGACGAGTCCGGACGACGTGCACGGAATGCTGGTGGCTCAAGGCATCCTGACCGCCCGCGGGGGCGCCACCAGCCACGCCGCGGTAGTCGCGAGGGGCTTGGGCAAGCCCTGCGTGGCCGGCGCCGAGTCCCTCAAGATCGATCTGAGAACGCGCAGCTTCTCAGTCGACGGAGTGGTGGTTAAGGAAGGCGACGTGATCTCGATCAATGGCAGCACCGGGGAGGTTATCCTGGGCCCGGTGCCGATGATCGAGCCGGAGATGAGCGCGGAGATGCGCGACATCCTGGCCTGGGCCGACGAAATCCGACGCCTGCAGGTTTGGGCCAACGCCGACTACCCGCGAGATGCGCGGAAGGCCCGCGAGAACGGTGCCCAGGGGATCGGGCTTTGCCGCACGGAGCACATGTTCTTCGAAGAGGACCGACTGCCCATCGTGCAGCAGATGATTCTGGCCGAGAGCGAAGACGTGCGTCGGCAGGCTCTCGACAAGCTCCTGCCCATCCAGAAAGAGGATTTCAAAGGCATCTTCCGAGCCATGAACGGTCTGCCCGTCGTGATCCGGTTGATCGATCCTCCCCTGCACGAGTTCCTGCCCAGCTACGACGAACTGCTGGTCGAAGTGACCAAGCTTAGGATAGAAGGTAACAAGCCCCAGGAGCTGGCGGAAAAAGAGCGGCTGCTGAAGAAGGTTGGCGAGATGCGCGAGATGAACCCTATGCTGGGTCTGCGCGGCTGCCGCCTGGGGCTGATGATGCCGGGCATCATCGAGATGCAGGTCAGAGCCATTCTGACCGCGGCCCACGAGGTCCGGCAAGAGGGAGTGGACGTCCACCCCGAAATCATGATCCCGCTGGTCGGCCACGTGAACGAGCTGCGTCTGACGCGGGAGATACTGGAAAAGGTGGTCGAGGACGTCCAGAGCAAAGCGGGGCGTCCCCTCTCCTACAAGTTCGGGACGATGATCGAGATCCCGCGAGCGGCCCTCACGGCCGACCAGATCGCCAGGTACGCCGAGTTCTTCAGCTTCGGCACCAACGACCTGACCCAGACCACTTTCGGCTACAGCCGCGACGACGCCGAAGGCAAGTTCCTCCTGCAGTACGTCAACAGCGGCATCCTGCCCGTGAACCCGTTCCAGGTCCTGGACCGCGAGGGGGTGGGCAAGCTGATGAAGATTGGAGTCGAGGGAGGACGCGCGGCTCGACCGACGCTGGAAGTGGGGATATGTGGCGAGCACGGGGGAGATCCCAGCTCGATCGAGTTCTGCCATCAGCTGGGGCTGAACTACGTCAGCTGCTCGCCTTTCCGGGTACCCATCGCCCGGCTCGCCGCGGCCCAGGCCGCGCTGAGCACCGGCGAGATGGTAGCCAGAACAGCGTAGAACTCGCATAGGGAATGAACCTGGACGGCATCAGGCAGAAAATCGAAGACGGCGAGCGGAGATTATCCCCGCTCGCCGCCAAGAGCCGATACTCCCGCGGAAGGCAGACTCCGGAGGACCCTTCGCCGATGCGCTCCGAGTTCCAACGAGATCGGGATCGCATCATCCATAGCAAAGCCTTCCGCCGATTGAAACACAAGACACAGGTATTCATCGCTCCACTGGGGGATCATTATGTCACGCGCCTGACGCACACGCTGGAAGTGGCGCAGATCGCCCGGACGGTGGCGAGGGCGCTGAACCTGAACGAGGACCTCACGGAAGCCATCTCCCTGGCGCACGACCTGGGGCACACCCCCTTCGGACACACGGGAGAAGAGGCTCTGGACGAGGTACACCTCAGGGGATTTCGCCACAACGAGCAGAGCCTGAGGGTGGTGGATTTCATCGAGAAAGACGGCCGAGGCCTAAACCTCACCTGGGAAGTCCGCGACGGCATATTGAGACACTCCAAGACGCGGGCGAGCATCACGGCCGAGGCATGGGGGGTTGCTTCCACGCTGGAGGGACAGATAGTCAAGATGGCCGACAGCGTAGCCTACATCAACCACGACATCGGGGACGCCATTCGGGCCGGGGTGATAACGCCCGACGATTTGCCCAAGGAAAGATTGAGGGTTTTGGGCGTAAAGCACTCGGAGCGCGTCAACACAATGGTCAGCGACATTATCGGCGCGAGCTGGGAATCGGCGGCCGCCGATCTCGATAGCGCTAACCAGGACGAGGCGGGTTACCGGGAATGCCAGAACCATATTCGAGAGCTGGCGGGGCAAAACAGGCCCCTCATCCAGATGAGCCCGCCAATTCTGGAGGCGGTCGATGCCCTGCGAGAATACCTGTTCCAGGCTGTTTACCAGGCCGACGAGGAAACGGCCAAGGCCAAAACCATCGTCAAATCTCTTTACAACTATTTCTGCGAACATTACGAGCTGTTGCCGGCGGAGCTGACCGAGCGCTTCGCACGGGATTCCGCCGCGGTGGTCGCCTGTGACTACGTATCGGGCATGACCGATCGCTATGCGCTGAAAACTTTCGAGAACGTACTGTTCCCCAGATACTGGCGCGATATTGGTTAGGGGAGGCAGCATAGGGTGCTGGGAAAACTATCGCTGAGCACCTGGCTCATGGCCATCGGATTGCTTCTGGCAGCCATCGGCTTCGCCGCAACCTACTGGCTGAACGCTTCCGGCCAGGCAGCCAGTCCATCGCCTTCGATGGCGTTAATCATGGTGGGGGCGGTTAGCCTATTGGCCCTTGGTGTCTTCACCTTCGTCGTCGGGCTGGCGCTATACGTAATCTTGCCGGCGCTGGACCGGCACAAGGCCAGGGAAGGCTACGGATCCTATCGAACTGTCCTGGCGTGCCTGGGGCTGGCAATCGTGGTTTCGCTCATATTGCAGTTCCTGTTCATCTTCGGCGTGGCTCTGGCCGAGCCGGCCTCGGCTATCGGCAGTTTCGGCCTCGGAGTTGGAAGAGGGGCGCAGCAGATGCTGGGGCCTATGGGGATTGTGGTCAGCGTCGTCACGCTCGAGTTTTCCCTGCTGGGCGTCTTATGGGTGCGCATAGTGCGTCCGGGAATCATTACCTGGACCCGAATGGGACTCACCGGAGAGAACCTGGGGCGGCGCATCCTTTACGGCCTGGCAACCGGGGTCGCCATTTTCGTGGCGGCGGCCATCGTGGAGCTGGTGATGTCTCAGTTCGGGATCGAGCAGACGCAGATGAAGTTATTTAGCTCGATCAAGAAAGCGTCCCTGGCTGAATTCGCGTTGGTAGTGTTGGCCGGCGGGCCATTGGCCGCTCTAGTCGAGGAAGCCTTCTTCCGCGGATACGTTTTTCATGCTTTCTGGGAGCAAAAAGGTACGTGGCAGGCCTATCTCTTCAGCTCGCTGATATTTGGCGCTGCCCATTTGAACTGGGAGGCCTTCCCACCGATTTTCGTGCTCGGGCTGCTGCTGGCCTTCGTTTACCGCCGAACGCACAGCGTTATACCCCCCATGATTGGGCACGGCATCAATAACACGATTTCTTTTGCCGCTCTGTATTTCAGCGCGGTTTGAAGGGAGAGATTTGTTCTCGGCTAACAGCGCCATCGAGGAGATAAAGGAGAAAGTCAGCATCGAGGAAGTGGTGAGCCAGGTTGTGCCCTTGAAAAAGGCCGGCCGCACCCTCAAAGGGCTCTGCCCGTTTCATTCAGAGAAGACGCCCTCGTTCATCGTCTTCCCTGACAAGGGAAACTTCCACTGTTTCGGTTGCGGCGCGAACGGGGACATATTCGGCTTCGTGATGCGGTCCCAGAACGTCGGTTTTGGCGAAGCGCTGAAGCTCCTGGCCGAGAAGGCCGGAGTGACATTGCCCACCCGACGAGCCGAGGCCGTGGAGGGGCAACATCGCTCGCACCTCTTCGAGATAAACGACGCCGCGGCCCGCTATTTCCACAATCTACTTCTCAATGCCGACGCCGCGAAGATCGCCAGGGAGTACCTTCACAAACGGGCCATCGACGCCGACACTATCGAGGCCTTCCAGCTGGGCTACTCGCTAAACAGCTGGCAGTCGCTGACCGACTATTTAGTTAACAAAGGTTACGACCTAGCCGAAATAGTCGAAGCGGGGTTGGCGATTGAACGGGAAGGGGGAGGCCAATACGACCGGTTCCGCGGACGGCTGATCTTTCCCATCCGGGATAGCCGGGGGAATGTAACCGGATTCGGAGGGCGCGCGCTAGACGATTCCCAGCCCAAGTACCTGAATTCGCCTCAGACGCCGGTCTTTGACAAGAGCGCTTCCCTTTACGGTATAGACCTTGCCGGCGCCGCCATTCGGCGAGAAGACAAGGTGGTGGTCGTCGAAGGCTATTTCGATGCCGTGGTTTCGCATCAGTGCGGCATGAAAAACGTGGTTGCCTCTTTGGGAACCGCCCTGACTGAGAAGCAGGTGGGCGCGCTGAAGCGGCTGACCAAGAAACTAGTGCTGGCTCTGGACCCCGACGCCGCGGGAGACGAAGCCACCTTGCGCGGTCTGGAAGTGGCCAAGCAGGTTTTTGACAAGAAGGTGGTGCCGGTGCCTTCCTGGAGCGGGCTGATCCGGTACGAATACAAGCTCGACGCGGACATCCGCATCATCACCCTGCCCCGGGGCCAGGACCCCGACGAGGTGATACGAGAGAATCCCGAGGAGTGGCGCTGGTCCATCGAACACGCCCTCCCGATCGTCGACTATTACTTTAGCTCGGTGTCGTCCAGCCTCGATCTGACGCAGGCCAAGGACAAGTCAAAGGCCGCCGAGCGGCTGCTGCCCATCATCAAAGAGCTTCCGGACAAGGTGGAACAGGCGCACTACGTGCAGAAGCTGGCCCAGATGGTTCAGGTGAGCGAGAAAACCATCGAGCTATCATTATCACGGGCGCAGACGCCCAGACCCACCGGTCCTCGGGCAAAGAACGAGCCTCAGAGCGAGGAGCGCGTTTCCACCTCGATCGAAGAGTACTGCCTCATCCTGATGCTGGTGTATCCAGAAGTGCGAGACTTAGTGGAGCGGATAGACGAGAATTGGATGAGCGATACCCTTATACGAGAGATGTTGTCTTCTATGAGAAGTTGCTTTTCGACTGAAGAACCATTCGATCTCGACAGATTCAGGGAGGGGCTTGAGCCGATACTTCAGGAGTGTTTCGATCGTCTCCAAAGAATAGCGACGAGCGAGCCGCCCGTTAGTGGGAAAAGTGTCGCCAGGGAATTCGAGGACACCGCACGAGATCTGGAACGAAGCCACTTGCACGAACAACTTAGCCGCCTTCGATTCTACTATTCCTGTCTCACAGAGACCCAAGG
>JAMDCE010000484.1:11067-13188 GCA_023489135.1 Chloroflexota bacterium | reverse complement strand
ACCGCATTTCTGACCCTCGTGGCTGGTGAGGAGGAGTTATGGTAGTTGAGAAAGATACCGAGTATCAGGAAGTCGGCAAGCATTTGCCCGAAGAAGAGCTTGAGGCAACGTGGGGCGAAGGCAAGCCTGACGCGGCTGAGCTGGTACTCAAAGGGAAGGAGCAAGGCTACTTTACCCCAGAGGACATACTCGACGTCGTGCCCAATCCCGAGCTGAACCTGGATGAAGTCGAAGACATTCTGATCGCCGCCGATGTGGACGTGATCGAATCCGAGGACGGCGAGGAGCAAGACCACCCGCCCGGAGCCTGGGAAGAGGAGGAGCCGCAGGCAATCGAGAGTGAGGAGCCTGAAATTCAGCTGATCACCCTGCGACAGGCAGATCACGACCACGAAGGGATAGACGATCCCGTTAGGATGTACCTGCGTGAAATCGGTCGCGTCTCGCTCCTTTCGGGTTCTCAGGAAAGGCAGCTGGCGATCCTGATGGAGAGGGGACTGGAGGCTCTTGCGCGTCTGGAAGAGGGTGACGTCAAGCCCGAAGAGCGAGACAAACTGGAGCTGGACGTGCTCCACGGCGAGATGGCCAGACGCAAGCTTACCGAAGCCAATCTCCGTCTGGTAGTAAGCGTGGCCAAGAAGTACATCGGCCGGGGCATGTCCCTCCTGGACCTCATACAGGAGGGAAACGTCGGCCTCATCCGCGCTGTCGAGAAGTTCGACTACCATAGAGGTTACAAGTTCAGCACCTACGCCACATGGTGGATCCGCCAGGCGATTACCCGGGCCATCGCCGATCAAGCGCGAACGATACGCATCCCGGTGCACATGGTCGAAACCATCAACAAGCTGATACGCATCTCCCGCCGCATGCTCCAGGAGCTGGGTCGAGAGCCGACTTCGGAGGAAATCGCCGAAGAGATGGGCATCACAGTGGAGAAAGTCAGGGAGATCATAAAGGTTTCTCAGGAGCCGGTTTCGCTGGAGACGCCCATCGGGGAGGAAGAGGACAGCCACCTGGGCGACTTCATCGAGGACCAGGCGGCGCTGGCACCGGCGGATGCCGCCTCGCATCAATTGCTCAAGGAGCAGGTTGAGGACGTGCTCGACTCCTTGAGCCTGCGCGAGCGGCGCGTGCTTCAGCTGCGCTTCGGACTGGACGACGGCCGGAGCCGCACGCTGGAAGAGGTGGGCAACGAGTTCGGAGTCACGCGCGAGCGCATCCGCCAGATAGAAGCCAAAGCCCTGCGCAAGCTGCGCCACCCCAGCCGCAGCAAGAAGCTGAAGGACTACCTGGAGTAAGCCCTCTGGCAGGGGCGCTCAATTGATCGATTGAACGCCCCTGGCCACCCGTTTCGTAGCCAGACCCTGGTGCAAACCGCCCCTGGCCAGACCACCCCGCACTTCCTCAAGGAATAAGTCCTCTGGCCCGATACTGCCAAGCAGCTGGAGCCTTGCCGTAGTTGGACCTGATGCTGTATACTGCCGTAGTTCACTCAGTCTAGAGAGCTATAACAATGGCAGAGGATAAACACCCCTCAAGCAACAGCGGGGAAACGGAAGAAAAGAACACCGGTCGAGACAATCAGTCGGTGGATCACGACGAATCAGCCCGAGCGGACGGGAAACGACACTCACACCCCGTGCGCGACACCTCGCTGCATCCCGAGCTCGAGTGGAAGGAGCAGATGAAAGGGAAGCAGCCGGGGAATCGTTACGTGCGCGTTATGCGACCGTACGCTCGCGAGTTCAAACGCCGTGCTCCAGGGCACCTGGTGGCAACGGAGCGAGTGCTGCAGCCAAAGGGACCTTCAGGTCGTTTGGGCGAGTTCTTGCGTCGTCTGATAATAGGCCGGCGCATCCCGAGCGAACTGGAAGCTCAAGAGCGCACCGGCAAGGTTAAAGGGCTGGCGCTATTTGCATCCGACAACATCTCATCTTCGGCATACGCCTCCGAAGAAATTATGCGCGTGCTGGTGTTGGCAGGTGCGGCAGCCCTGCTCCTCACCATGCCAATCACCATCGCCATCGTCATTGTGCTGGCAGTGGTGGTCGTCAGCTATTCCCAGGTCATCCGTGCCTACCAGTAGTCGTGCAACCTGGCTGATTACCGTCTCGGTCT
>JAMDCE010000484.1:0-11057 GCA_023489135.1 Chloroflexota bacterium | reverse complement strand
CAACCTCCGCCGGCGTCGCAGCCATCACTTCCGCTTTCCCGGAACTGTTCGCTCAGAGAGTGGCTATTTCGGTTGCGGTGGTCGCCTTGATGACCGTGATGAACCTGCGCGGTATACGCGAATCCGGTACTGTATTTGCCGCACCGACCTACGCGTACTTAATCGCAGTTCTCGGTCTGATGGGAATCGGGGTGTTCCGTTATGCAACCGGCACACTTCCGACCTACATTCCGCCTCCCGGCGTGATCGAGGCCCACGGAGTTGAACCCCTGGCCGTGTTCTTGGTCCTGCGAGCCTTCGCTTCCGGATCAGTGGCGTTGACTGGTGTCGAAGCGGTATCGAACGGGGTGCCGGCATTCAAGCCGCCGGAGGTCAAGAACGCTCAAACGGTCCTCGTCGCAATGGGGACGCTCTTCGGCGCCATTTTTCTGGGAATCAGCTTCCTGGCCGGCCAGATGCAGATCATCCCCAGCGCGAACGAGACCGAGACGGTAATCAGCCAGGTTGCACGACTACTGGTAGGCACAAGCTGGTACTACTATGCTGTTCAGTTCGCCACGGCGGTCATTCTGGTGCTAGCGGCCAACACCGCTTTCAACGGCTTTCCCTTGTTAGCGGGCATTCTCGCCAGGGACAAGTATCTGCCCACTCAGTTCCAGTTCCGCGGTGATCGCCTTGCCTACACCCTGGGAATAACGATTCTGGCGGTGATATCGTCCTTCCTCATCGTGGCTTACCAGGGCAGCGTCACCGGGCTGATTCCACTGTACACGGTGGGAGTATTCCTGGCCTTTACCCTCAGCCAGGCCGGGATGGTGCGCCGGTGGCACGCCCTACGAGCCACCGAGCGCGGCTGGAGATGGAGAGCGGCAGTGAATGCCGTTGGCATGCTGGCAACCGGTATCGTGATGGTTGTCGTGGCAGTGACCAAGTTCCTCCTCGGCGCGTGGATAGTCGTGTTGCTCATTCCGTTGCTCATGGCTCTAATGTGGGCAATAAACCGCCACTACCGCAACTTCGAGGACGCCCTCACCCTGAATCGGACCGAGTGTCGCTTGCCGGAAGTTGAGAGACCAAAGGTGGTAGTGCCCATCAGCCGGCTCGACCGCGCGGCCCAAACGGTGTTGGCTTACGCACAGTCAATTTCCAATGACGTGACGGCCGTACACGTGACCGATGACCCCGACGACGCCGAGAGCCTCAGACGGCGATGGGAGGATTGGGGCTGCTCCATCCCCCTGGTGATCGTGGAGTCGCCCTACCGCGCCTTGATTCAGCCGCTACTGGCCTACATCGACGCGGTGGACAAACAGGACCCGCACCGTCCGATAACTGTAGTGCTCTCACAGTTCGTTCCCAACCATTTCTGGGAATGGGTGCTGCACAATCAGACTACGTTGAGGCTGAAGATACACCTCTTCTTCCGGCGCAACACCATCGTGGTCGACGTGCCCTACCGCATGGATTCGGCGGCTTTCCAGGACTCGATTGAGGAGCGGAGAACCTGAGTCTAGAGCGGTTTTCGTCGGCATTTGGCTATCTGCCGAAGCCTGGAGCCAAATCGTAAACCGCTCTAAGCTTTGGTGTGCTCGGCGACTCCTTCGTCTGCGCAACGCGACTCTAGCTTCTCAATGCCAACGCGATTCAATACGGCACCCAGCCTTTCGCCACCTCGCCCCTCTTCCTTGAGTAGATCGATGCAAGCTTCGAGGGCGCGATGGACTTGCTCCTCGTCCGCCACCTCGATCAGTCGTGTAGCCAGTTGGGGGTGGCGACCAAGCTTGCCACCAACCAGCACCGTGACTCCCTCCTTTTCGACTTTGAGGGATTGCGTGGGACAGACGGCTGCGCAATCCCCACAACCTACGCAAAGCTGTCTGCTGATGTGCGGCTGACCATCCACTTTCACGGCGTCCTCTTGGCAGGCGGCTTCGCACTGGCCGCATTCTATGCAGTCGCCGGGACCGAGTCCCGGCGTGCTCACCCCCGTGACGGCAAAATCCTTTATCTGCGGCTCGGAGCAGTTGTTGGGGCATCCGGCCAGGGCCACTTTGAACTTGTGATGTGATAGCACCGGCCCGTGGACCCGGCTCTCTAACGCCTGGGCAAGACCGGAATCATCGATGATCTGTTTGAATCGATCGGCCATCTTCTGCACGTCAAACTTGGTTAGAGGGCATCCCACGGCTCCGCCACAGGCCTTGATGCTGTAAAACCGAGCCTCGTGGCCTCCCGAGCGCTCGACAAGCTGCTCTATGCGGCGAATACGGCTCTCGGTTAGACCCCCTTCCTCCGTCGTCTCAACTCGAGCGAACTCGGGAACAGAACCCCTCTCTAATACGTTGCGCGCGTCGTGAACGTCGCTCGTGGTTACCTTATCGCGACCGCGTTGGCGGACGTAATCCTCAACTCGTTTCTTAGCCATTCTTCGCACGAAGAATGGTACCTTTTCCACAGCCTTTTCGGCGTCCGTTTCCCACTTCAAGGTGATCCTCCGGGCCATAACTCATTTAAATGATAGCACTATCGGCGATATCTGTTTGTGACGCAGGTCACGTTGAAAGTACCCCGTCGTTTTGGTAAAATTACCTTGACAACGTGACTTGCGTAGGAGCTAAGGGGTGGGCTGGTCTGTACTCGTACTCAATCAGAACTATGAGCCGCTTAACATCTGCAACGCGCGACGAGCCTATGGCTTGTTGAACCGAGGAAAGGCAGAGGTACTTGAGCACGGCGACGCCTATCTCCGGTCACCCTCCACGGATTTCCGCCTACCCTCGGTGATCCGCCTCGTCTACATGATCAAGCGGCCGCGCCCCAAGGTCCGTCTGAGCCGCAAAGAGGTGTTCGCTCGCGATCATTTCACCTGCCAGTACTGCGGGTCGAAGAGCAAGGAACTGACTATCGATCACATCGTGCCCAGACATCGCGGCGGAAGGCACACCTGGGAGAACTTGGCAAGCGCCTGCAAAGGCTGCAATCATCGCAAGGGGGGCAAGACGCTAGAGGAAGCCAAAATGAGGTTGATACGCTTGCCCTATGAGCCCAGGGCTTCCAGTTACTACGTCTTGCAGCAGCACCTCGAGGCCTGTTCCGAATGGCACAAATTCATCCCCGAATGGGAGCTCGCGGGAGTAAGGTAGAGCACGCGGGTCAGCCCGTCAAGAGCTGGCGCAGGTCTTCCTCGGTTTCCATCTTGGTCAATGCCACCACCTCGTCTTCCGGCTGCAGTGCCGTTTGCCCGGTCGGGAGGATCACTTCTGAGCCTCGAATAATGGCACACACCACGCTGCCCTGGGGAAGTTTTATGTCCTTCAACTGTTTGCTCGCCACCGGCGACCCCGGCGAAACCCTGGCTTCGACGATCTCCACGTTCGCTTCTATCAACTTGTGTAGGTGGACCAACCCGTGGGCCGGGATTTCTTCCTCTATGTGCGAAAGAATAACGTCGGTGCTGCTGACGGTGGCATCGATCCCAAGCAGCTTGAAGATCTGCTCGTTCTTGGGGTTGTTTATCCTGGATATGGTGCGGGGAACGCCGAACTTCTTCTTGGCCATCTGGCAGATGACCAGGTTGTCCTCATCGTCACCTGTAACGGCCACCACTACGTCCGCTCGATTCATTCCTGCCTCGGACATGGTCGCCGCTTCGCAGCCATCGCCACGGAGGACTACGCTCCCCAGTTCTTCGGCTATGTTCTCGCTCTTTCGCTTGTCCTTCTCGATCACCAGAATCTCGTGACCCTGGTTCACCAGTTCCTTGGTAAGATAGAAGCCGACTTTCCCTCCGCCGACGACGATGATGTACATCAAAACCTCCACATAAAGCCGGGGACACAGGTAATTCGCCGATCACCCTTTACGGCTTAGGATTGCTTTCTCTCAATCATCTCCTTGATGGCTTGAGCCCCGAGTATCGTGGGGCAAAAGGTCTCCAGACCGAGTTCACGATACGTGTGTTCCCTAATCGGGTCGTATATTCGGGTGATGACCTTGGGCACGCCGAAGATGACGCGCGCTATTTGTGACGACATGATGTTGGTGTTGTCTCCGTTGGTAACCGCGATGAAGGTATCAGCCTGTTCCACGCCTGCCCGTCGGAGAACATCTTCGTCGATACCGGTTCCAACCATGGCCGTGCCCTTGAAGTCCGGCCCCAGCCTACGAAACTGATCGCTCTTAAGGTCCACCACGGTGACCTGGTGGCCCTCAGAATCGAGCATAGTTGCCAATCTGGCGCCAACTCGCCCACAACCAAGAATGATGAAGCGCACTCAATAACCTCCTGGCCAGTTCGACTTCCCTTGTGTTAAGACCCTATCCAATAACCTTACCTGTAGCGCGGGGGCTTGTCCCCCGCCGGGGCACGGGCGGGGGACAAGCCCCCGCGCTACAGCTTTGTTAGGGGCTCTAAGGCGCACTCATCGGCTCTCGACAGACCCAAACCCAGCAAGGGGCGCTTTTCAGCACGTGCATGGCGGTCCGGCCAAGGGTGTACTCTCCAAATCTCTTCTTGTAGGGCACCCCCATAACGATGACGTCGATACCCCGCTCGGCGGCTTCGTCCACAATAGCCGGGCCAACTTCCCGGGCTTGAAGAATCTCGGTCTCGATGGTATAGTCGGTTTCGTCGGCAACACGTTCAGCCGCATCGAGAACCTCTTCGCCCTTCTGCACCTCAGCCTGCAGGTCTGCATCCAGTGGAAGGGTCCGCTTGACCTCGATGACGTAGATGGCATAAACCCGCGCCTTGTTGCGCTTGGCTGCGCTGCAAGCCAATTCGAGTGCCTGTCGATCTGAACTGGCGCCGCACACGGGCACCAATAGTCTACTGACTTTCACCTTGATCTTCCTCCGGTGCCGTTCAACAATTGCGCGCAGAGTACCGCGATAGAGCCACGGATACCCCGGAGTCTCCTTACGTATTCACGGCTACAGCCGACCGAATCGCTGGAGCCTTGGCCTAGGTCGCTATGCACAAACCGAAAAGCGACCGCTAACGCCATGTGGGCGAGACCTACGCCCTCCGGCGCTAATCCACGGTCGCTACACAACAAAGCCGATCACCACTGATCCAACTATGTCTTCGGCCCAGCAGCACAGTTATCATCTCTTACCATTGATCAAGACAGCCTGCCTCGCCAGTAGTCGCTGCAACCTGTCCAATAATCAATATAGTATACATCCAAGGCTATGGGGCCGCAAGAGTTTTCGACAGCTTCACCGCCAATTCAATTGTTATGTCTCCTGCGAGGGCACAATGCGGTTGGAGCCGACCTGCCTGGCCACCGCGGTCATATTGCAGATCTGAGCCGTGGGACTGCCGACTCGCTCGATCTCCTTTGCCATCGCTGCACCGCAGCGCGTGCTGGTCCCTCAGGTGGAGGTAAGCATGGCCCCCTGCACTCCGTGCTCTCTCAATTGCTCCGCGATTCCCTTCCCGGTGCGAATGGCGTTTCCCACCGGAGCGCCTAGCCCCGCGGTAGCGTAAATCGCGTTTAGAAGCTTGCCCAAAACACCCTCCCCCTCCATCTGACGCGTGACGCCCAGCGGCACCAGCCGGTCAGGGCCCTCGTTGACGTATCGCACGTCGTAGCTGCCATGCACGGCTTCGAAAGCCTGGGGGCTCAGCTCGTCCAGAAGCTGCTGAAGCAGTCGACCGGGTCCCACCGGGCCCTCCTAAATCCGCGGTCCGACGCCTGCCTTATCCTCGCCGCCGATCTGGCCGAAGAACTGGTCCAGATAATGGACTACTCTAAGCCGACGAGCCATTTCGCTTTCCTCCTCAATACTCCGCCATCCTCAGTCTCGAGCTGCCTATCCGGGATATCGCGCCGGCAATATCCCTCGCCTTCACTAGGAGGGCCTCGTCAGCCGGAACCGGCTCTGCGGTGGGTTTGTCAAGCGTGTGCGTGGGGCCTGCTCTCGTGTTAGATGTTCGCTGTAATCAAGCTGGAGAGCACTGGGACGATCACGTGGCTTGCAACCATCCCTGGACGCGGTACAATAATGTGTAGGGGCGGCTGATTGTCCGGTAGGTGTTAACGGCGCAGAGGAGGTCCATTGCTTTGCCAGATCCAGCCAGTACTCGATGCAAGGTGGCGGTGATTGGATTCGGCAATACCATACGAGGGGACGATGCCCTTGGAGTCGCGGCCGTCGACTTGGTTCGGCGGCATTTCGAGCTGACTGAGGATTCCAGGTTGCTCCGCGCGGGTGTCACTTTCGCCACGTCACCGAGCCTGCAGGTGGGACGAGAAGACGAGCTGTCAACTTGCTCGAATATCATCCTGGTAGACGCCTGGGAGGGAGGGGAAGGGGTGGTGGTTCGAGAAGTGGCAGCGGAAGATCCGGTCCGACCGCTAACATCGCACGCCTCTTCTCCCGAAACTCTCCTCAGCTTGCTGCAAACGCTCTACGGCCGCAGTCCCAAGATTCACCTGGTGGCCATTGCCGGAAAGGATTTCGGGCTGCGAGACGGTCTGTCGAGAGAAGCCGAGGCATCGCTAAGCAACGCCGTGGACATCATCGTCGATCTGATCGACTCCATTCTACCACCGGTTTAGATCAGTTTTCTCAGCCCACGGGGGTCCGCAATGACGATTCGACCGCGATGGAGCCGCACCAGTCCCATACCCTCCATTTTGTGCAGCTCGCGACTGGCAACCTCTACAGCCGTCCCAGCCATCGCCGCGACGTCGGCCAGGCTGAGCACATGCAAATCGTCGCCACCATCGTAATCCAGAAGTATCTCGACCACCCTTCGTCAAACGGGGTTGAAAGAAAGATCCGAAGCCAGCTTGGCAACGAAGCTGGTGCAGTACGATTACCACAAGGGTCACCTTTGCCTGGTATGGAAACGCGAGGAATGACCCAATTACTTCCTGGGAACGGCTCAGTGAAGCAAGCTGTGACACCGTTCAATCAGGGATTCGGACTCACCAGGAATCTCACCAAGTCTGGCTGAAAAGTATTGAACGGCCTCCTGCCGAATTCGAGTCTCGCCAGGGGCACGGGCTGCCGTGCGTCGCACGTTGGGACCCGGACCGGGCGGTCGCATCACCTACGCCGCCAAGTCCAGCTCCTCCTGGCCACGCTCGAAGCCGGCGCGAACAGCTTCCCTGACGCTGAGCCAGTCTTCGTGTCTGGCGTGAGGCACGCGCTGCTCCCAGAGCCGCTGCAGCTCCGATTCCACGTCTTCAAAACGCGCGCCGCGAAAGTCCGGCCGCATCGCCTGGCTCCAACCGAAATGGATGTCGTCTTGCACCTCGTCCCACGGCCGCCGCGAGCCCAGGACGGTCGTGTCCCAATCGTGACGCAGCTCACCCTGGACCTGTCGCCAATCCCGTATAGATGCCATTTGTCGTCTTCCTCCGTTGAAACCTATCTGTTAGAGCGGCTGTCGAAGATGCTACGCCGATCGAGCCGCAGGGTGGTCGTCTAATTGCAACGACCACGATCCAGATCGACCCGGCGTTATCCCTACCGCTATAGCGTTCAATTGAACAGTTGCAGCACAATCTGTGCCCGCATCGTCGGCAAAGTGTCGAATCCGGACCGGTCGAGCCATCTACAACAATACTGAAATGTAATCGTTCAGGACAGCCGTACAACAAGAGTGACAGAGAAGGCGCGATATAGTAAAATAGTCGCCGTACTGCGCGACGGGAGGCCAAGACCAGGGGGAGGGTCTGTTGACCGATCGCGAGATGGATTGACGGGAGGACCGAGTGGTACGAAGCGACAACATCTGGATCGCGAACTTCATCGTGTTCGTGAGCAGTGCCTGCGGATTGGTGATCGAGCTCGTAGCCGGCCGGATGATGGCCCCCTACGTCGGGGTATCTCTCTACACCTGGACGAGCATCATCGGAGTTGTCCTGGCCGGCATCAGCCTGGGCAATTACCTGGGGGGGAAGATCGCGGACCGTTGGGCCTCCCACGCCACGCTAGGAATACAGCTGCTGCTGTCCGGGATCTTGAGCCTGAGCATACTCCTTTCGATCAACGTGATGATCGAGAACCTGCTCCCATTCCAGCTGCCCCTGCCGGCCAAGGTCCTGACTCTCACCGCCGTGATCTTCTTCTTGCCTAGCTGCGTTCTCGGAACCATCTCGCCGGTGGTAGTCAAACTGACACTGCAGAACCTGGCCGAAGCGGGCAACATAGTGGGGCGAATCTACGCCTTCTCGGCCCTGGGCAGCATCGTAGGGACCTTCGCCACCGGGTTCATTCTGATCGCGATGATGGGCACCCGGGCGATCGTCTTCGCGGTGGCCGTGGTGCTGGTGATTATGGCCCTCGTCTTCGGGGACTGGCGCAAAGTAAGGATCCGCTTTGCCGTTCTGCTCCTGGCTTTCGCCGCTTTTTCTTACTTCCTGATCGGCGACGGCGCCCTCGAGTCTCGGTTTCTCAAGGAAACGAACTACTTCAGCATACGCGTGGGCGAGAAATCCATTGGCGATGGAAAGGTTGTCAAGGAGCTCATTCTAGATCACCTGATCCATAGCTACAGCCTGGTCGACGATCCTACCCACCTGGAGTACGGCTACGAGAAGATCTACGCCGAGATAACCCGATACCTGATTCAGAGCAAGTCAGATCTCGCCACCCTGTTCATCGGCGGCGGGGGCTACACCTATCCGCGCTACCTGGAAGCCGTTTATCCCGACGTGTCCATCGACGTTTTAGAGATAGATCCGGGAGTAACCGAGACGGCCCAGGAGCACCTGGGCCTGCGGCCGGACACGAAGATCAGAACCTTCAACGGGGACGCCAGGTTGTACTTCATCGAGAAGAAGGCCGACCGGAAGTACGATCTGGTCATGGGGGATGCCTTCAACGATCTCTCGCTGCCCTACCACCTCACCACGTTGGAGTTCAACGAGCAGGTGAAGGGGGTGATGAATCCCGACGGGTACTACATGATAAACGTAATCGACGACTACAAGAAAGGCGAGTTTATGCGCGCCTACCTGAACACGCTCAAGCAAACCTTCCGCCACGTTTACCTTATGGGTCTCGGGAGAGCCTGGGAATGGGACGGGTCCAGCACCTACATAGTCCTGGCCGGCGACAAGCCCTTCGACATGGAGGAGTTTCCGAAGGTAGCGACCGATAACGGCCAGACCACTCTCACGGCCGCCATAATGCCCCAAGACCAGCTGGAGGACTTTCTTGGCAACCGTGGCAAGGTGGTTCTCCTGACCGACGACTACGCCCCGATAGACAATATGATGGCTCCTCGATTCATCGACCGAGGTTACTAGCCTTTCCAGGGGGTGCACGATGACGTTTGCCGACATCCTGGACCGCACCGCCGACAAGTTCCCCGACAAGACGGCCGTTTCCTGCGACGAGACGATACTTACCTATTCGCAGCTCCGGCAGAGAGTGAACTCGCTGGCCACTTCGCTTGGCGAGTTGGGGATCGACCGGGGGGATCGCGTGGCCGCGCTGGCTTACGATTGCCACCGGTACCTGGAGCTGTACCTGGCGGCCGCCCGGGCGGGCTTCACCCTGGTGCCACTCAACTATCGTCTGGTCGAACGGGAGCTGCTGTTCATCCTCCAGGACTGTGAGCCGGCGGCACTCGTGGCCGAGGACAGCTTTTATGCCACCGTCGACTCGCTGCGGCCGAACCTCAGATCGGTCCGGCGATATATAGGAATCGGCCAGGCTCGCCCGGGGCAGCTCGACTACGAAGACCTGGCCTGCAGGAGCGTCTCTCCGTCTACTGAGATAGGGGCGGACGACGACGTCCTCTGCATCCTCTACACGAGCGGTACCACCGGCTTCCCCAAAGGGGCCATGCTGACCAACCGCAACCTGGTTGCCAACACGTTGAACGTGCTCGCGGATTTCGGGTTCCGCCAGGACGATATCAACCTGGTGGCCACCCCGCTGTTTCATACGGCGGCGCTCTGGCCCGCGCTCACGATGGTTTATCTGGGAGGGCGCTCCATAATTCCCAAACGATTCGAGGTGAAGAGGGCCTTCGAGATAATCGAGCGCCAGAAAGTGACCTTTTTCCACCCGGTGCAAACGCAGGTGATCTCGATGATCGAGAATCCCGAGATAGGCTGGTACGACTTCAGCAGCCTGCGTTGTATAAACGTGACGCTCAATCTGCCCCTGCCGGCGTTTCGGAAGGCCTTGCGGCACTTCGGAAACGTTATAGTGCCGGGATATGGTTTGACTGAGGCTTCGCCGATGGTAACCGTGCTGCCGCAGGAGGAAGCCCGCGGGTGGCGCGAGGTGTTGGAAAAGGAGCCGGCCCAGGTCCCGCGCTACGGCTCTTCCGGAAGGGTCCTGCCCGGGGTGCGGATTCGCGTCGTAGATGAGCACGGAAAAGAGGTACCCGCCGGCGAAGTGGGCGAGCTACTGGTGAAGGGCGACAACGTGATGAAAGGGTACTGGAACCGCCCGGAAATCAACGCCGCCGTGCTTGGCGAAGGTTGGCTGCACACGGGGGATATGGTGAGGTTGGATGGCGACGGCAATCTCTACTTCGTCGACCGCAAGAGTGGTATGATAAAAAGTGGGGGAGAGAATATCTACCCCAAAGAAGTGGAGGACGTCATCTCGTCCCATCCGGGTGTGCTGGAGGTGGCGGTCGTCGGAGCGCCACACGAGAAGTGGGGGGAAACGGTCAAGGCCATAATCGTCCCCCGGCCCGAGGCCACGTTGACGGAGGAAGAAATAGTCGAGCTCTGCAAGAAGAACCTGGCCAGCTACAAGAAACCGACCTCGATTGATTTCGCCGAATGCCTCCCCCGAAGCCTGAGCGGCAAGGTGGCCAAGAACGTGCTGAAGCAGATCTACTGCAATCCGGGATGACATGGGGGCAGAAGTTGGGCGAGGATTGCTCATACGGGTTGCAATTCACCGCGGAGGCGGTAGAGGACGCAGAGATAAACCATTCTATTCTTCTCTCTGCGTCCTCTGCGCCTCCGCGGTGAAACTCGGCCTGCTCATAACTGGAAATTGGCCAAGTTAAGCAACTAAGGGATTCAATCTATGAACAGACTTTCTCTTCTCGCCTGCGCCCCAGCCGT
>JAMDCE010000521.1 GCA_023489135.1 Chloroflexota bacterium | reverse complement strand
AGAGTTCCTCATTCGCCACGAGGACGGCAAGACGGTGGCCGTGTTAGCCTCCGCAGTTCCAATAAGCGATGAGTCGGGCAAGGTAGTCGGTGCAGTAGCCACAATCCTGGACATCACCGAGCGCAAGCGGGCTGAGCAATTCAGAGAGGAATACATCCATATGGTGTCGCACGACCTTCGCGCCCCACTGACAGTCATTCAGGGCCAGGCGCAGCTAGTCCATAGGTCCGCAAAAAAGGAAGACCTGGTCCGCAAGAGCGCCGATGCTATCCTGATTAGCTCTCAAAGGATGAACTCTATGATTCAGGACCTGGTTGACTCAGCACGACTGGAGGCCGGACAGTTGCACCTGGAGAAGCAGCCGGTAGACCTGAGGTCATTCCTAGCCGAGCTGCTGGAGCGAATGAGAGAAGGAATAGACGGTGTCGACCGAGTGAAGGTCGAGATGCCAACGAACCTTCCTCCGGCCAATGCCGACACGGACCGCCTGGAGCGCATCTTCACGAACCTCATCACCAACGCCCTGAAGTACTCGCCTCCTGAAACCGAAGTCCTGGTTAAGGCACAGCAGACAAACGGGGAGGTGATGGTCTCGGTCACCGACCACGGTATAGGAATAGCCACGGAAGACCTTCCCCATCCTACCGAGCGCGATCTGGAGCAGGCGGTAGAGAAGCCGCCTCCAGCACCCATTGGCCACCAGGCTATTCGCTTCTTCGATATTCCTGCCACAGAGCGTGGCGGTAGGCCTCCCTCTCTCTAGAAATCACGTAGTTGTGCCGCTCAACCCTCTCCAGAAGCTCTTTCTTGATCTCAGATTCGTCTGCCAGGCCCAGTGCTTTCACCTCGGCAATAATCTCCCGCAGACCGATGATACCTACCTGGTCGCCGCCGACGTTCAGCGTGTGAATCCGCACGCTCGATGTCTCTCCTCATCATGAGCCAGAGCCGGCCGATTGCCCCGAAGCCTGGGGTGGCAAATCCTTCTTCGACACCATAGTTCATACCTCCTCATCGAGTTCTATGCGCTAAGTCGAGTGGTACCTCATTTCTTCGAGCGACGCACGGCTCACCCGGTTCCACTCTCCAACAAGTCGGCGAAATGATCCGGAAGATCCCTATGGTTAAGCCCGTGGCTTGACGGCCTCGATAGTCGCGGAGGTCACGTAATCCTCGATCTTCCTCCCCGGTGCCCATTCACGGATGTACTGCCTGCTTTCATCTTGTGGCCTGACCCGAATCGCCACAAAACCCGCGCGATCCAATATGGATTCAAGCTCCTCGATAGACGATGCCCCGGAGATGCAAGCACTGTACATCTGCAAGTCTTGTCTAACTTCAGACGGTAGCTCGGCGGTAGCCACCACATCTGAGATGGCCAACCGCCCCCCAGGCTTCAGCACACGAAACGCCTCGGCGAATACCTTCTCTTTCTCCGGAGAGAGATTTATCACGCAGTTCGAAATGATGACGTCGATGGTGCCATCTGCCACGGGCAGATGCTCGATTTCCCCCAGGCGAAACTCGACGTTGCGAAGATCGGTCTTACCCACATTCCTGCGGGCTCGGCTGACCATCTCCGGGGTCATATCGACCCCAATGACCTGACCGGTTTTTCCCACCACCTGAGCGGCGAGAAAACAGTCAAACCCGCCGCCGCTGCCGAGGTCGAGAACTGTTTCGCCGAGCTGCAAAGATGAGATTGCCTGCGGATTGCCGCAACCCAACCCCATGTTCGCCCCTTCAGGCACCGCGGACACGTCTTCGATAGAGTAACCGATAGCCAGCGACCTTTCGGCCGCTGAAGTATCACCGTCTCCACCACAACACGACGACGGTGAACAGCCGCAACCGGCTAATCCCGATTGGGCAACCTTCTTGTAGTTCTCATGAACCGCCTCGCGGACCTCGTCGTTGCTTGGTTGTTTCATTGGATTTTCCTCCGTATGGTAAATGACCTAGGTTGGTCAACGTTCTGGAAGCACAATATCGTAGTTCTGTGGACACCCAACGGCCGCACAGGCACATTGGGCGTTAGTGCACCGCTTCCCCCGCACCGGCGGTTCCTTCCTGCGACTACATCCGCAAAGCATTCATCTAGCCGCCTCGCTGTCGTTCAAAGGAGCGACGCCCAGTGCTTCCAGTTCTTCCGTAATCGCATCGAGCGGCAAGCCCCCAGCGAGCTTGGGCTCACCGTTCACGCTCACTAATGGCAAAGGCAGCCTTCGCTGCGCTATCAGTCTAGTTACTTCCGGATAGGCTGACATAGCGGCGCTGAACACATCCACGTACTCCACGCGCACTCGTTCGCCGTAGTAGCGCGCGAGCGTCGTCCCCAGGTCTCTCACCTGCTTTTCAATAGAGGGCTTGTCCGCTAACGCAGAGACTTCATCCTCTGATCCGCAGCAACCGGAGCCACAGCCACAACCACCCGTGGCCAGATCCGACCCGAATACCCGCACCATCACAACGTCTTGCCCCGTTCCGCTCATTTGCGTTTCCTCCACAATCAGTGCATCCAAAGTCCGCCATATGTCCATAGCGCTACCCACCGCCAGCAACCTTCTTCAGGATGGCCGGTTACGGTTTGACCGCCCTCACCTTGAGGCTGAGCAGGCCCTCGTAGTCGCCCGGGTAGCGTTGGTGGCGAGTCTCCTCAACCACCTCGACCGGATCAAAAGCTCCTTGCGACTTAAGAACTCACAATTACCTGCCAATTGCCCTGATGCTATCTGGTGTGCCTTGACCATTGGCTTGGCCACTGAAAAGGATCCGCTTGAGCCACAAGGACACGTACACCAGCCCTATGAGCACGGGCACCTCGATCAGTGGGCCGACCACAGCGGCCAGCGCCTGCCCCGAGGCGATGCCGAAGACTCCAACCGCCACGGCGATGGCCAGCTCGAAGTTGTTGCTGGCCGCGGTGAACGACAGGGTAGCCGTCTCGGAATAGCGGAAGCCCAACCTCCAGGACAGCAGGAACGATAAGCCGAACATAATGCCGAAGTAGAGCAGCAAGGGAATGGCTATGCGAACCACGTCCCAGGGAATAGTGACGATTACCTCACCCTTGAGTGAGAACATCACCACGATGGTGAACAGCAGGGCCAGCAGCGCGGTTGGCGCCAGCCTGGGCATCAGCACCCCTTCGTACCACGCCTTCCCTCGCGTCCTGATTCCAACATATCGAGTGATCACACCCGCCACCAGGGGGATCCCCAGGAAGACGAGCACGGATTTAGCTATGTCCCAGAACTCGATTCTAACGACAGCACCGGATCCCAGACCGAGCATCGGGGGCAAGACCGTGATGTAGAAGTAGGCGAGCACGGAATAGAACAGCACCTGGAAGACCGAATTGAGGGCCACCAGCACCGCACAATACTCGTTGTCACCCCGTGCCAGCATGTTCCAGATCAGGACCATGGCGATGCAGCGTGCCAACCCAACCAGGATGAGCCCCATACGGTACTCGGGCAGGTCCGGCAGAAGGAGCCAGGCCAGAGCAAACATAAGGGCTGGCCCGATGATCCAGTTCTCGATCAGCGAGACGCCGAACATTCGCCAGGCTGTAGCCACTTTGCCCAGCTCCTCGTACTTCACACGGGCCAGAACCGGGTACATCATCCAGAGAAGTCCGACGGCAATCGGCAGAGAAATCGTGCCGATGCTCATCGCATCCAGGGCCGTGGATATGCCAGGGAAAGCGTATCCTCCGAGCACTCCGATTGCCATGGCCAGGAAGATCCACAGGGGCAAGAGACGGTCAAGGGTAGAGAGCCTCTTGATAGCGCTTGGTTGCGAAGCGGCCATTGACTGTGACACCTGCGTCTCCTTTTTCATTGTTTATTGTCCGCTCCAGCCTCGGCACGAGGCAGGGGTTCGGTCCATGTGGGAAGTATCGAGCAGGGACCGCAAGGACTCCTGCAAATGGCCCACGCTTGTCTCATCCAGCGCGTAGTAGATCCAGCGTGTGTCGTTCGGGTCGCGGCGATCGTACACCAGTCCCGCTCGCTTGAGCACGGACACGTGATGCGAAATAGTGCCCTGGCTCAGTCCCAACTCCTCAGTGAGGTGACAGACGCACTGCTCGCGCTCCCGCAA
>JAMDCE010000398.1 GCA_023489135.1 Chloroflexota bacterium | reverse complement strand
GTGCGAAAGTATGGGGAGTTTTGCGGTACTCGACGGGAGACGCCTCGACGGATCGTGCCGATCCATTAGGGGCAGGTCAGACGAATGAGCCTCGCTTCAGAGCCTCTTCTGGGTCGTACCAGGCTTGATTGACAAATGCCTGGATTTCCTCAACAAATCGCCAGACAACATCAGCGGAAATCGGGTGTTCCTTATGCTGTCCTTCGACCGACTTCACGTCGTCCCTCTTATCTACAGGAAGACGTCTAGTCTTTCGTAACAGAAAGACATTATCGATATCGGTGAGGCGGGGGTCTTCGGGTATCATGTCTAGGAACTCCGCAAGGAGGAAGTACTTGGCCACAGGGCACCCCATTTTCAGACGTCCGGCTGTTCCGGTTGCTTCTTGAAACATAGTCTTGTCTAAGTTGACTTTAACCTCGGCGGCAAGCACAGCAAGAACGAAGGATCCTGACTTAGTGTCACTACGCCTGAACTCTCCAGTGGGGGCCATCCGGTAGTGGATTTGTGTTCCGATGACAAAATCTTGGTCCTTCGTCTTAATTATAGGCTCCGGGCGTTTGTCCAATTGCAGAAAAGATGAAGGACGAAAAGATAACGACATAAAGGCATTCTGTGGACCTGTGACGAATTTCGCGTTTTCAACTCCAGGGACCACCTCTGGGCAAACGAGATGAATGAGAAATTCTTCGATGACGGAGTTATCGAGCTTCAGTTGTCCCTTCTGCCTTTTTAGAAAAGGCGAACCACGCTGCATGATTAGGTCCACTTCAAGCGTATCCTTATAATGGTTCAAGAGCGAGACCAGCTCATTGACGCGGTCTTTTCCAGTACTAGTCAGGTGATCCAGACTGTCGATGAAAGCCTCGTAGTGTGTCTTTGCCTCCCCTAGAAGTGCCACATCGTTAGCAGCTTTAGGGTTGAGGATGGCGGCATTGAGCTTATCAAGGTGCGGTGTTGCCTTCATGGATTCCTACCTATCTCTCCTGCAGTCGAAATGTCGGAGAAGCCTCTACTAAGAAGGCTTGTTCGTAAGCGTCTAGAATGTCCTGAAGCACATCGCGCTGAAGCACCTGACGGACTGCTTGATCAAGGACGGTTCTAGCTATGGAACGAGGTAGGTCATAGTCCTCCTCTGGCATAAGCTTATTGGGTACAAAGTGTAGTATGTCCTCGAAGATCCTCTGCCCGAACTTGTTGGTAAACTTCCGCTCTTGGCGTTGGACCAGTCTAAAGCCGGCGCCGGCTACGGCCACCGAACCAAAGATCAGCGCATTATTAAAGGCAATCCCTCGGACCCTAGATTCTCGTCCGATCACTACAATGATCCGACCGTTAGGTTTTAGAACACGGTGAAGCTCTCTAAGTGCCTGATACATATCTATTGCATATTGGACAACGGTCAAGAAGCGGTTGCTACGGTGCTTTCTGTTGGACCCAATCTCGGAACGAGCAACATAGAGCAGGTCCCAGCCTAGTGCTTCCATTGCTCGCCGATAATTTTGGTGATAGTTGAAGACGTTTATATACGGAGGCGAAGTTATGACTAGATCTATCTGTGCACTATCGAGCGGAATGCTGCGTGCATCGGAGAGAAACGCTGTGCTTGGATGCTCCTGGCGATAGGGAAGCGCCTGTACAAGCTTGGTGTGGCGGCGGAAAGCATCGAAGATTGAGCGATGATTGCCGTTGCCGCTGCAGTCTATGTATTGCATGACGGTATTGGCGACTATGCTATAAAGGAATGGTGAATCTGAAACCTCCGCAGCAAGGCTCCTTACAGCCTCTTTATGTGAAAGGGCGCTGTCATCATCGATCTCTTGATACGTTGCCCAGTTGAAAAGATCTCGCTCTGGACGGAAGAACTTACGGATGAGGGTCTCTGCCTGAGCTAGATAGGCTGTGCGCTCTGCTAAAGGCACGTTCACGAAGTGGACTGTGCTTGCCATTGCAAATGCTGCAGGATTGATCTCGAGTCCGTGTGAAGAATGGTAACGGTAAGCAGCTTCAAACAAGGTTGTACCACTGCCAACAAAGGGATCTAGCACGATGCTATGAGGAGACGCATATGAATCCAGTAGAAGCTCGATCAGCTCGGGGGAGAACTGTCCACGCCAGGGGAAGAGACTGGTGCGCTCCTTGTTAGCCAGATCGAGAAGCTCTTGCCGAATAGATTCGTGATCGATGGTATGCGTAGCTACTTCCCAGAGTACGGTTTCGACTCGTTGGGTTGACGTAGTGTTCTGGTAGGCCATTACGTGTCTTGCTACTCCTCACTATAGGCAGTTTCCTAACAGAATACACTGCTCCTTAAATGGTGCGCGTTGCCCTGACATCACCGTCTGTTGCCATTATATCCTATAGCTTGATCGGCAGCCAAGTGTGCTTGTGTAATCTCGTTTTCTGAGCTTTCGGCTATGTCGGTATGCCTATGTCGCTTGCCAACGAGCTATTTGTAGATGGTACCCGATTGAAGAAGACTGCCCTGTAGTTCGCCTGTATTGACATAATCCGTGTATGTGAAGAGATTGGTGGATTGGGCCTTATGGTTGCTCTTTGGGCTATCTCGTTATCGCTTTCCCCCTCGCTCGGCACGCACTAGTTTGATCGTACCAGCCCGACTCTGACAGTAACAGTTAGGGCTTACTCGACGCTGCTCAAGAGCCGCGTTCTTAGGGCCCAAGAACGCATCATACTGGATGAAATTAGGGTGGTCAACTATGCCAAGCGGAATCAAGGCCAGAGAGAACTGTTCGCGGCCAGTGAATCATGCCAGCGTCAATCTCAGGAATGAGATCTTCTACCGCTCCTCTGTACGGGATAGTTTCGTCACGATCCAACACCGCACGGGCGACGTCGACTTTCCAAGGGCACTCCCTAGTCTCGCGCTCACCGCCTAATGAGTAAGTTCCTCGATTCTCAGCAGCATACCGTTGCCTATCAACAAGCAGGCGATGATCGAGATGTCGGTGCTGATCACATTGAGCAAGCTCGCCGGCGCGCGACACCAGTCGTCGTTGACGTGCTCAGCCGCTACTCCGCGGCGCCGCATAGTAGAGGGCGCGTCGGGGAGCTGCTTCGCGATCTGGATGAGGCCCTCCGCAGGGGTTTCTGAGGGCCTTGTTGTGCCAGCCGGGGCGTTCATGACAGTCGGCTGGTCGGAGGTGGCCCCGACGGCCCCTTGCTCTGCCACGAGAACGGCGGGGAGATCGTGCCGAATCGGCTCAGCACTACTGCCCCGAGACCAAAGAAGAACACGAAGAGCATCATTATGCCACCCAGGATTGGGAAGAGGCTGGCGATCCAGATCACGAGGGTGCCGACGACGGCAGACCAGGCCATCGTAATCCCCCTCACCTTCAAGGCCAGCAACAATCGCTCGCCGACGAGCAGGCCGAGCGCGATCGACCCGAACAGCGTCGCAAGCGTCACTGCCAACCAGAACAGCGGCAGTCCAATGCAGGTGAATATCAGGATGGGCGTGAGCATGATCGATACCAGCGTGCTCAGCACTCCTACCCCAACTACTTGCAGCGGCGCCGATTCGATAGTTGGAAAGACAACCGCGGCCAGCAGGGCGATGGCTGCCAGCGCTATGGCTGTGATAATGGCAGACATGATGGCCAGAATGACTGCAAACGCGTCACCAGGGCCTGTGTAGAAATGCCAACTGAAAACCCCAGGCCATAAAAAGTGGGGAATCGCGCCACCTCCAGGCCCTGTTTCGACGATTTTCCCACGGACCTCCGATCCCTCTTCCCTCTGCAGCGTTCCTCCAACCACAGTCACGCCGCGATACACCTTGGCTGTTGGCGCCAGGTGCACGTTGCCGCCGAAGCTGATCACCTGTCCGGTCACTTCTCCCGAAATATCGACGTTGCCGCCGAAGGCTGTGGCATCGCCAATCACCTGCCCGGCGATGTCGATGTTACCGCCAAAGGTGACCATGTCTCCATCGACAACCTGGTCGGGCGGCACTTCGATGCTACCCCCGAATTGCACCCTGCCAGTATCTGCCGCGAAGATGGGAACCGCAACGGCCATCGACAAAACCAGAGCCAGCGCGAATGAAAGCCATATCTTCTTCACACTTCAATTCCTCGATAGTTCTTCAGCAT
>JAMDCE010000563.1 GCA_023489135.1 Chloroflexota bacterium | reverse complement strand
CTACCGTTGTCGCCGGTCTTGAGCGCCCTGCCCTTTCTGGCCCGAATCCCTGGCCGCGTCGGGCTCGATAGCTTCGGCCGAGGCTTTTCTCTGACGACCACAGTCCCCACCAGAGAAATGAAGCACGAAGCGGAGCTGTATCTGGATACGGCGAGGGCGGTGGGAATCCAGCCGGTGAAGCCAGCCCTGGAATTCTATCCCTCGTCCCAGGCCCAGGAACGCGTGGAGACCAAGATGGTCGCCCAGTCTTTGCCAGAGCCATTGGTCGTTATCCACCCTGGTGGCGGAGCAAATCCCGGCATGACTCTGCTGGCCAAACGGTGGCCAGCTTTCCGCTTTGCCCACCTGGCTGACCGGTTGATCGAAACTTACGCCGCCTCAATTATTGTTGTTGGCGGAGAAGCCGATGCCGACCTGGCTAAGGTGATTGCGGGCGAGATGAAACATCCATCCACTAACCTGGTAGGGCAACTCTCCCTGGACGAATTGGGCGCCCTTTGCCAGCGAGCTACGCTCTATATTGGCAACGACACCGGGGCTACGCACCTGGCGACGGCCGTAGGAGCTAGCGTGGTCGCCATTTTCGGGCCATCCAGTCCGGTTATGTATGGCGCTTACGGACCGAAGGCGATGAACGTGTGGAAGGATGCGGGCTGCAATCCCTGCTTCGTCCTGGGGCGTGTCAACGACGCTTGCAGACAGCCCCGGTGCATTGAAGCGGTGCAGGTCGACGACGTCTGGGCGGCCGTGCAGCGGCAGATGGGAGACCGCAGGTGAAAAACCAGGCCCGCCGCGCCGTCCTTCGCCTGTTGGCGTCGACCACCTCTCCGCTGGCCCGTGAAAGCCACTCTGGCGAAATCCGGAAGATCCTGGTGATCCGGCCGGACCACATCGGCGACGTTCTTTTCACTACCCCCGCTCTCTGCAACCTTAGGCGCATCTTCCCCAGGGCGCACATTACCCTTTTCGTCGGTCCCTGGTCGAAGGACGTTTACCAGGGGAACTCGGACGTGGACGCCATCAGAGTTTGCGATTTTCCGGGCTTCTCTCATGACTCCAGGCCCTTTGTGACGACGCCCTACAGCCAGGCCTTCCGGTTGGCGCGAGCCCTGACGAGAGAGGATTTCGACCTGGCCCTCAACCTGCGCTTCGATTTCTGGTGGGGCGCCCTGGTCGCTTACCTGGCCGGCATTCCGCTGCGGGTGGGCTATGATTTGCCCGAGGGGCGCCCTTTCCTCAACCTGCCGGTTCCCTACGAGAAGGGGCGGCACGAGGTGGCGCAGAATCAGGGCTTGATTCCAGCCATCCCGGCGCAGGATTGTGAAGACCCGGGTTTGCTGGAGGAATGTAGCTCTCTGCGGTTCTACCCCTCGGAGGCTGATCGACTATTTGCTGAATCACTTCTTCAAAGCAGTGGCTTTGGCACAGAGGACAGGCTGGTCGTAATCCACCCGGGCACGGGAGCGAAGGTTAAGCTGTGGAAGGCCGAGGGATTCGCCTGCGTTGGCGATCACTTGATGAATCGATTTGGAGCGAAAGTCCTGCTGACGGGCTCGACCGGCGAGGAAGGGCTGGTCGAAGGGATCGCCAGTCGAATGAGGAGTCGACCAGCGACAACGGTAGGAGAGACGAAACTCGGGGAGTTAGCGGCGCTCTTGGAGCGGTCGGCTCTGGCTGTCGGGGTCGATAACGGACCGTTGCACCTGGCCGTTGCCCTTGGCGTCCCCACTATTCATCTCTTCGGTCCCAGCGATCACGTCGCCTTCGGGCCGTGGGGTCCCAGTGAACGCCATATCGTGGTTCGCTCCAGTTTCCCATGTAGCCCCTGTCATCGCCTGGACATACGCGAGAAACGCCGGGAGGGCGGAGATTGCATGCGAGCCATCGCAGTGGAGCAGGTGATCGAGGCGGTTGACTCGTTGTTAGCGACAAGGGTGAAATAGATGCACGTCGGGATAGATGCCAGCCGGGTCACGGTGGGCCAGCGCACGGGAACGGAAAACTACAGTTACAGCCTGATTCGGGCCCTCGCCCAGGTCGACCAAAGTAACCGCTATTCCCTGTATTTCCGAGACGTTACCTCTGCGTTCTCGCACCTCCCGGCCAGTTTCGAGAGCAGACCGATTCCGTTTCCCCGCCTCTGGACGCACACCAGGCTGGCCTGGGAAATGGCCCAAAACGCGCCGGAGGTGCTCTTCGTCCCGGCCCACGTCGTGCCGCTGGTTCACCCGCGGGCGACGGTGGTGACCGTCCATGATCTCGGTTATCTTTACCATCCGGATTCTCACACCAAAGGAGCCCGGCTTTATCTGCACCTTTCTACGCGATTCAGCGTGCACGCGGCGACGAAGGTCATCGCCGTCTCCCAGGCGACAAAACGGGACCTGGTGGACCGTTACGGCGCCGACTCCAGCAGGATAGCAGTGGTCCACCACGGCTATGACGATCGGTTCAAGCCCGTTGAGGAGGCCAGTTTGCTGGAGACGGTTCGAAATACCTATGGCCTCGGCGCGGAGTACCTTCTCTTTCTGGGAACCATCCAGCCCCGCAAGAATCTGGGGCGCCTTCTGGAAGCCTTTGCCATGTTGGTGAAGGAGGAAGGGATACCGCATCAACTGGTGCTGGCTGGCCGGCCCGGCTGGTTCTACGATACCATTTGCGCCCGGGTGCGGAGCCTTGGTCTGGAGGACCGGGTTGTTTTCACCGGATACGTGCCTGATGAGCACCTGCCGGCTCTGGTCAGCGGTGCCAGTCTATTAGTCGAGCCATCGCTGCACGAGGGTTTCGGCATACCGATCATCGAGGCCATGGCCTGCGGGACGCCCGTGGTGGCGGCCAATATCTCGGCGCTGCCGGAGATAGCGGGTGAAGCGGCCCTTTTGGTCGACCCTATGAACGTTCGGTCCATTGCCAGAGGAATAGGAGAGGCGTTATCGGCCGGGCGGCAGGCCGAACTTAGAGAGAAAGGCCTACGCCGAGTGAAGGACTTCTCCTGGGTGAAATGCGCCCGGGAGACGCTGGCAGTGCTGGAGGAGGCCCACCGCGCGGCCTTGAGAGGCCGATAGCGGCGGGATCAGCCGCGGATTACGCAGGTTCGCAGATGGGGACCGGTGGAGGCGGAATATAGCGGAACTTGTAGAGACGCAGCACCCTGCATCTCTTGCCGACCGGATTGCGCGGGAGATCCTTCGTCGCCGGGTACCCTCTTGGTGCCTCCTCGGGATGACATGATGAAAAAGGGAGAGTCTGGCACGTGGATTCTGGTCATTGTAGGCGCGGGCGGGGAATGCAAATAAACAACCATTTAGAGGCTGGTAAGAGCGGAAACCCATTACCCCTAAGGAAGATTCTGGTGGTGAAGCTGGCCGACATCGGCGATGTGCTCACGGCTGGGCCCGCGCTGAGGGCGCTACGGGAGACCTACCCGGCGGCGCAGATAGATGTTCTGGTGACGCCGGGTTCATCGCCAGTGCTGAAGGATTTGCCTCTGGTCGATAACCTGATCCTTTTCGACAAGTTTCGCTTTGACAGTGTCGGAACCCTTCTGAATCTGTCCAAGATTTACAAGGCCGGCCGTTTTCTTGGGGATCTCCGGGCGGCCAGATACGACGCCGTGGTCATTCTCCATCATTTGACCACTTTCTGGGGGGCCTCCAAGTATGCCCTGCTCGCTATCAGCACGGGGGCGAAATATCGAGCCGGCCTGGATAACGGCCGAGGTTGGTTTCTAACACACCGGACTCCCGACCTGGGGTTTGGTGCCTATCACGAGGCCGAGTACTGTCTTCAGACTGTGGCCACGATTGGCGCCAAGACAAATGATGTCAGGGCCACGCTCTCAATAGCTCAGGAGGACGACGACTTCGCTTCGTCAGCGTTGGCCGGCTTCATCAATGATGGCGATGAAACGCCTCTAGTGGCCATCCATCCCGGTTCGGGACCGTATTGCCTCGCTCGGCGCTGGCCTGTCGAGCGATTCGCGGAGGTGGCGGATGGGTTGGCGAACCTGGGCGCAAAGATCGTCTTGTTGGGAGGGCCGGATGAGGTCGTCCTGGTTGACCGTCTGGACAGACTCAGCCAGGAGACAAAACTGAATCTCGCGGGCAAGACCACGACCAACCAACTGGCCGC
>JAMDCE010000517.1 GCA_023489135.1 Chloroflexota bacterium | reverse complement strand
AAATCTATCACCCAAATTGATAACCTGCGATCAATCATCGGGCTAAATGGACTATTGTGCGACGGAAACTTGACTAATAGGGGCCTCACCTTCACTGATATTGCCCACGCTCATATTAAGGCCCGCCGTTCACAAAAGGCCGTCCCAATAGGTGCAGGCGGCACCCTCTGTGATTATGTGCCATTCTATTTTGCGCCTCGCTCTCCCATGCTCTTCGCTATACACAAGGACGCCGTGGTGGGTTATAATAGGGGTCAAGAAGGCATTTTGCACCTTGTCACATCGGTGGAAGATGTCGTCCGGGGCGGTCTGCCATTTGTTTTCACCGATGGTCACGCGGCCATGGCTATCAGCCAATTCTTTGCCGACTTATCTAGTCTAGACCGTGTCGACTGGCCGCTCATGGACGCAACCTACTGGAATGATACGTACCAAGATGGCGACCGCAAGCGACGGCGCAGTGCGGAGTTCCTTGTGCATCAGTTTGTTCCATGGTCATTGTTCAGTGAGATTGGAGTCATGAATAGCCGTATGGCTCTACAAGTTGGCACCATACTTGCCTCGTCGCTCCACCGGCCTGCTGCGGTCGTGCGTAGAGGATGGTGCTACTAGGAGGGCACTATGATCGAGGATGTCAGAGGCAACCTTTTGGAGGCGGATGCTGAGGCCCTCGTGAACACAGTCAATACAGTGGGCGTAATGGGAAAGGGAGTCGCCCTTCAGTTCCGTCAGGCATTCCCCGAGAACTACAAGGAATATCGAAAGGCCTGCGCGCGTCACGAGGTGCTGCCGGGCCACATGTTCGTCGTCCCCACGGGGAGAATGACGAACCCCCGCTTAATCATCAACTTCCCCACGAAGCGACACTGGCAGGAAAAGGCCCGGATGGAGGACATTGAATCCGGCCTTGCCGCATTGGTCGACATAGTCAAAGAAAATGGGATTCGGTCATTGGCCGTTCCGCCATTGGGCTGCGGTAACGGCGGATTGAATTGGGGTGAGGTTCGCCCCCGGATCGAAGCGGCTTTCGCAGCCCTACCGGAAGTTCACGTGCTCCTTTACGCTCCACAGGGAGCGCCAAACGCGGAGGATATGAGAGTGGCAACCAGGCGTCCCCGCATGACACCCGGTCGAGCGGCCTTGCTGGGCTTGTTGCGCGACTACGCGCTACCCGGTTATCGCCTGTCCCTGCTGGAAATCCAGAAGCTTGCCTACTTTCTTCAAGATGCTGGAGAGCCACTCCGGCTCGACTTCGCCAAGGGCCAATATGGGCCCTACGCCGAGGCGCTGCAACATGTTTTGCAGCATATGGAGGGCCATTTTATTCGCGGTTATGGGGACCGGAGCCGGTATGCATCCATCCAGATCCTAAGCAGCGCGGCCCAAGAGGCTGATGCCTTCTTACATTCGCACGAAGAGACACGCCATCGGCTAGAGCGGGTATCGTGCCTGATTGAGGGCTTTGAAACACCCTATGGAATGGAACTGCTGGCTACCGTTCATTGGGTAGCGCAGGAGGACCCCGAAGTCAAGCAGGACGTCAAGGCTGCGGTGCGCGATGTGAAGGCCTGGAACGATCACAAGCGGAAAACGTTCCGCGACGAGCACATCGGCGTGGCCTGGTCCCATTTGTGCGAGCACGGGTGGCTGTAAGCTAACGGCGACAAGGTCAAGGAGAAGTTGCTCCAACCCTCTCCCATGAGATCCCCCCGTATGACACCCTTGACGTGCTCCGCAAGGGCATCAGGGCCACTAGCTGAAAGTTGCAGCTCGCCTATTCTCCACTGTGAATGCCGACAAGCGAAGATTTTTGTGGAAGCATTGGGACGCCCCCTCTTCATCTACCGATATGTCCGCCTTGACGTCTTTCGAAGACAAGTGGGGACGAAGATGGCGATCATCCAATGGTACCAGGGAGGGAGCCGATCCTGCTCAGCTAAAAACTGCTGATCACCTCCGAGACTGGCGCCGTAGAGCAAGGTGGCAGCAAGGCCGATTGGTCCTATTTGGGCCGGTGGCGACATGCTAACCTGCTTGATTTCCCCGCCACAATGACTTATAATGAGCACTAGAGTTACCGCTAGCTATGGGCTGCTGCATCTTATGGAGAGAAAAAGTGGTCGACGGAAAGAAGCTGGTCCTCGTAGTCGACGACGACCCCGATCTACTAACGATGTTTGAGATGGTGCTGGAATCTTGTGGGGTGGGAGTCTGCCTCGCGAGCAACGGCGCAGAGGCTTTGGATCTGGTCGCCAAGGACGTTCCGGACCTGATCTTCTTGGATATCCGAATGCCCATCATGAACGGCCAGGAGTTCGCCGAACAACTGCGGGAACGCTGCCAGGCGGAAGTGCCGATTGTAGTGCTTACGGCCGCCGTCGACGGCCGGGCAAGAGCGGAGGAGATGGGAGCACAAGGCTTTCTCGCCAAGCCCTTCGAGATCGGCGACCTTCTGGACAAGGTTGAGCACTTCACTCAGGCCTAGCCGTTCGCCTGATTCCTTTATTTCCTCGCCTCGCCTTCCATTCGCGTCACCGATTGGCGCATTGAGTCGTAACAAAGCTCCCTAGCTCCCTAACCTAATCATCCAGTTGCCAATGATAATTGACACCACCCCTGCTTTCCTCTATGATGGAGCCGCTTCAACGGAGGTTGATCGTGAGAACTGTTCCTGACAATGGTCCTTATCCGAGGCTATCAGTCATTATCCCCGTCTTCAACGAAGAGGAGAGCATTATCTTGCTGCACCGGCGCCTCTCCGAGGTGCTGCTCGGCGAGAGCTATGAGATAGTCTTCGTGGACGATGGCAGCACCGATGGCTCCCTTCAGGCCATGGAACAGTTACGTTGCACCGACTACCATACTCGCCTCGTCCGTTTTAGCCGGAACTTTGGCAAATCACCCGCCCTCGCAGCAGGGTTTCGGGTCTCCAGAGGCGAAATCATCATCACTATGGACGCCGATCTTCAGGATGATCCGCAAGAGATACCTCGTATGCTGGCTGCCATCGATCAGGGGTACGATCTAGTGAGTGGATGGAAGGTAGATAGAAAGGACCCTGTCACCAAGACCCTCCCCTCTTTCCTATGGAATCGGGTCATGGCGGTGGCCACCGGCATCAAGCTTCACGACTTCAACTGCGGCTTCAAGGCCTACCGGCGACGGCTTGTAGACAACCTCCACGTCTACGGCGAGCTACACCGCTTCATCCCAGCGCTTGCCTATTGGCGCGGCTTCAGGGTAACAGAGATCGGGGTCAGGCATCACCGGCGGAAGTTCGGCCGGTCCAAGTTCGGTGTCAAGCGATTCTTATCGGGCACTCTGGACCTGTTCACGGTCCTCTTCATCACCCGCTTCAACCGCAAGCCGTTGCACCTTTTCGGCTCGATGGGACTGATCTGCTTTGGCGCCGGGCTGGTGATTAACCTTTACCTGACCGCCGTGAAGATCGGCGGCGAAGCTATCGGCACGAGACCCTTACTGCAGCTTGGTATCCTGCTCATGGTGATGGGCCTCCAGTTCTTTAGCATGGGCCTTCTGGCCGAGATGATCACCTTGCTCACCCACCGTCAGGAGGAAGAGGTCGTGTACGAGGTGAGAGAGCCGGAGATCGAGAAAGCAGCCTCCAAGGCCAGCGATGCGCCGTAACTACCAGAAACACACCAATCCAAACCCCTTCCAACGCTGGCTTCTTGGGCGATTTCACGCCAGTGTGGTCGAGATGATCGAGGCGGCCGGAGGCAGCCGGCTGGACTCGCCACTTCTCGACGTCGGCTGTGGCGAAGGATTCGTCGTCGACTTTCTGCATGAACAGGGGTTCAAGGCGCCAATCGTGGGACTCGACGCCGATCGTGTGGCGCTGGCGATGGCAAAACAGCTAGGAGGCGATGTCCTTGCCGGAAGCGCAACCGGCCTTCCCTTTGCAGATGCCTCCTTTCCGACAGTGCTGTGTCTCGAAGTGCTAGAGCACCTCACCCGCCCGGATCTGGCTTTGCGGGAATTGGCAAGAGTAAGCTCCGCCTACGTCATCGCCAGCGTGCCCAACCAGCCGTATTTCTCGGCTGCGAACTTCCTAAGAGGCAAGAACCTCAAAAACCTCGGGGAAGACCCGGAGCACGTCCACCACTGGACCGG
>JAMDCE010000634.1:2807-4143 GCA_023489135.1 Chloroflexota bacterium | reverse complement strand
GTCGTAGGCCTGGCCTTTCTCTCCCCTCATGATCCCCAGAACCTCTATTCGTAGCCTCTATACTCCACAAATCTCATCCGTTAGCTATAACCTCATTGCCGTGGTGGCGCCTTCGTAAGTCGCCTGCATAAACTTGCCAACCTTCCGGCAGCCCCCGGCGGCGTAGAGCTCTGCCACCTTTCCTTCCAATGCCTCGAGGAGATCGCTCCTAGGGACCGCTCCCCTGGCAAAGACAACAAAGTCGGCCTCCAACTCTCTGTTCTCTCCAGTCCTCTTATCCACCAAAATGAGCCCCTTCTCCGTGACCTCGACAACGTCGTGCTCCATCAACATAGCGACGTTAAGCTCCTTTAGGCGGCGCATCAAAATGACGCGATTCAACAACTCCATGTTGGGCGCTGGCTGGGCTGATCGAGCGACAATGGTCACTTTGTTGGATCGTTCGGCCAGGAAATCAGCCGTTTCGCAGCCCACCATCCAGCCGCCCAGCACCGCCACTTTCTCGCCTGTGATCTCCACCTCACCGGCAAGCACGTCCCAGGCCGGGACCACCCTGTTCTTCTCCATCCCAGGGAGGTTTGGTCGCTTGAGTCTGCCCCCCGTAGCGATGATCACGGCGTCCGGATTCACTCTTTCCACCAGGTCCGGCGTGACCTCTGTTTGTAGCTCGACCTTGATTCCCAGTTTGCCCATCTGGCCGGATAAGTACTCTAGCAACCACAGTACTTTGTCCTTGGATGGGGGAGTAGCGGCTACCTTAATCTGACCACCTAGCTCTGCGTTCTTTTCGTAAAGAGCTACTTCGTGGCCGCGCAGTGCGGCCACGCGGGCCGCTTCCATTCCCGCCGGCCCTCCGCCGACGACCATGACCTTTTCCCTCACGTCAGCCGGCTTGAGACTGTAGAAGTCTTTCCCCCTTCCCATGGCCGGATTGATGGCGCAGCGCGTTTGGGTGCGAAACACGTGGTCGGTGCATTCATTGCAGGAGATGCACTTGCGGATGTCGTCTACGCGACCCTCTCTGGCCTTGTTGGGCCACTGCGGGTCGGCCAGGAGCGTCCGACCAAGGGCTATGAAGTCGGCTTTGCGTTCGGCCAGGATCTTCTCGCAGAAGCTCGGATTCTTGAGTCCGCCCACGGCGATAACTGGAATGGTGATGGCCGCTTTGAGGCCCTCGGTCATGTATAGTTTCCAACCTTCCTGGTGAGGCATTGAATCGTGAGCCCGCTCCAGGGTCTCGTAGTTTCCTGAAGAAGCGTGAATCGCGGCCACTCCGGCTTCCTCCAGGATCTTGGCGATGACCGCGGACTCCTTGACGCCGTTGCCGCCCTCCAAT
>JAMDCE010000634.1:0-2797 GCA_023489135.1 Chloroflexota bacterium | reverse complement strand
GCCGCAAGACTCCTTAACCCGCTTGATGATGCCCAGAGGGAACTTCATCCGGTTCTCTAGGCTGCCGCCGAACTCATCGGTTCGCCTGTTGTAGTATGGGGACATGAACTGGGTTATCAGGTAACCGTGGGCACCGTGCAGTTCTACCAGGTCGTAGCCGGCCGTCTTGGCTCGTTCGGCCGCGGCGGCGTACTTTCCCATTATTTCGTAAATCTCTTCTACCGTTAGTTCACGGGGAGTAATGAAGGGGGCTTCGAAGAGAAAGTTGGTGGGCATTGCGCAGGACGAGACCGGTTCTTTGCCCTCTGTGTTCCCCAAATTCGTCTGTCGACCGGCGTGGTGCAACTGGATGCCGATCTTGGCCCCCTGGGCGTGGACCGCATCGACCAACCCGAAGTGCCCCGGAATGAACTTCTCGGCGTCGAGACAGGTCTCGCAGGAGATCAGCTTTCCCACCGGCGCGTCAACGCAGGTTGCCTCGACGATAATGAGACCGACGCCGCCGCGCGCAACTTCCACGTAATGATCGATTTGGCCCTGCGTCACTTCACCCTTAGGACTGGCCAAGCCGGTGCAGACTGGCGGGAACACCAGGCGATTCTCGAGCTGAAGATTACCGATTTGGCCTCGCTGAAACAGGCGCGGGAAATTAGGATTGGCAGCCAATTGATTCCTCCTCTGTCCTAGTGATTTGATGTGGGGAAAGCAGGACCACATTCCTCCTCTTAGGTCCGCCTTGCGGGATTCCCATCCGCATCATCGGTGGTAGTGGTTGCTGATCTTGGGGCTCAGAGGCGGGCGAAAGTGGCAGTGATCAGGAAACCGAGACCACCATGTCTGGCTGTGCCTCGTTTGAAATCTCTCGATGCCCCGTCACAACCGTTGACAATCGTAACAACACATGATAGATTTGTAAAGTAGTTACATTAAAGTGCTATAGTTACCTTTTTGAAACTATAGCAATGACGTGTTCTGGTCCTGAGAACCAGACGCTGGGCGGTTCCTTGACCGCCCACGAAGTGTTCACTTTGGTCGCCCGGATGGACCGAAGTGACGAAATGAGGTTGCAGTCTCATAGGGAGGCAAAAATGGACACCTGGGCTTGTCCAGTTGAGCGTACTTTGAGTGTTATTGAGGGTAAGTGGGCGATCTTGATCCTGCGCGACCTGTTCACGGGAACCAAGCGCTTTGGCGAATTACGCAGTTCTCTAATCGGCATCAGCCCTAAGACCCTGACCGAACGGCTTCGCGCCCTGGAGCAGCAGGGGATCGTAGAACGGAAGATCTACCCGGAGGTGCCACCTCGCGTAGAGTACTCCCTCACCGAGCGCGGCCAAACGCTGGAACCGATCATCGAGGCGATGAGGGAGTGGGGCGCTTCGCTGAGCGTAGAATGTGCGCCCGTTGCCACCGCGTTGAAAGATCTGAGTCGATCTTGAGAAGGTTCGGGTAATTGACCGTTCGGTTGGGCGTTTGCCAGTCCTGGGCGCTCTTGATTTATTGAGTATTTCACGGCAGGAACGATGAAATACAGGCTACCAGGGAAAAGCGCCCTACGAGTCTCCGAGCTTTGTCTGGGAACGATGACTTTCGGTCGAGACTGGGCTTTCATTGCTGCCGCCAAGGAAGAATCTAGGGCCACTTTCGATGCGTTCGTTGAGAGCGGAGGTAACTTCATCGAAACCACCAACCGGCTACCATATGGGGCAGAGCGAAGAATACGTTGCCGGGCTCGTCGGCTCGTCAAGACACAGATTCGTCACTGCCACGAAGCACACCTTCACACGAGTGTTTCACCAGCTAGGTTCGACGCAGACGGTTCCGAACCTCAGACAGCCGGCCAGGGCGCCTTTTACAAAAGCCCAGTTCGTCAAGTAGCGAATCTTGCACCAGGTCAAAAACTTTCTCCTGGGCTTCAGTTGCAGGCACGGGAAAAAGTAACTCACGATAGATACAGTCAGAAACCCCAGGCTCAGGCCGAGCCACAGCGAGGCCGAAGGAGAGAAGGCATACCAGAGGCCTGTGAGCACAGTGGTGGCACAGAGAAGATGCATCAGGTGGAAAGCCCCGATGTGAACGATCCCCTTTAGCGGAGACGGTATCTTTAGATAGACCGGCCGGCCGAACTGAAGGACGAACTCGAAATCCTTTGCCGCGTGCTTGGCGACGAGCAGGGGGTGACCGTAGCCGTAGCCATACCATTGCTTCAGATAGCTTTGCAGCGACACGCGATGCATGTGGCGGACCACGGCGGACTTGGCGAAGTAGAGTTTGTAGCCTCTCTCCAGAATCCGAAGCGAGAAATCGACGTCTTCACCGGTGGGCTCGTGCCAGAACTCCCCCCCAATCTCGTCGATCACGGACTTGCGGAAGGCCACGTTGGCCGTCGCAAAAAAGGGAGAATCATTGCCACCGTTGACCTCGTGAGGCGCCTTCTCTCGCAGCACCGGGAGGTAGCCGTTGTCTTGCACCCCGCACCGGCCGCTAACGCTCAGGAATTTCACTTGCTCGCAATAGGCTTCGGTAGCGTTGTCGGGCTCCGTCCGCAAGGTCAGGACTTCTCCGCCCACCCCGCCGACCTTCTCATCGGCAAAGAAGGGCTTTAGAATCTCCTTGACCCAATCGGGATTGGGAGCGCAATCCCCATCGGTGAAAAGAACGAACTCACCCGTGACCAGTTTAAGGGCCGCATTGCGAGCCTCGCCTGGCGAGGTGCAGTTCGGAACCTGCACGGACTTGATGAAAGGGTATCGCTGCTGCCACTTTCGAGCGATTTCCACGGTCCCATCAGTGCTGC
>JAMDCE010000582.1 GCA_023489135.1 Chloroflexota bacterium | reverse complement strand
TGCAAGACCAAGAGGGAAATGCAGAATGCCAAAGAGGTAACTCTCAAGAACGGAAAGCCGGCGACGCAAGGAAAGTGCCCCTCGTGCGGAACGACCATTTTCGTCATCGGCAAGAAGAAGGACTAGGTTTCCGGAAACTTTCCTTTTGTCAGTTCGTTGAAGTAGTTGTAAAGCCGAGCAGGCGGTCGTTGCTCGGCTTTGTTGTTGGATATCAAACAGACTCACGATTGTGAGAAATCGCAAGCGGTCGGTCACACTGGATCTCCGTTGTTACCTACAGAATCGGGACTGAGTTGAACTGGGGCATTGTGAGGTACTAGACAAATTCGCCTTGATGGTGTATATTTAGGAAAGTTTTGAACGGCGCAATGACTTTCAACGCTCCTCGAAACCGAGGTAATGGAGAAGAGACTGAGACTGGGCTTGTCGAGGAGGACCTCTGGGTGATCAGAAGGCTGAGAAATCTATTGCCATCTGAGACGAGGGGTCATATGGGTTTGGCCCGAAAAGAAGCACTCCTAGCACTTCGCAGCCTCATCGAAGCATCGCTTGTTCGGGTGGACAGGTCTCTGGAGCGGACTGAGGAGCAGTTGGAAATGCGCCAGAAGGTGCTGAGGATCGAAGTGGAGTGAAGTCCGCTTCGATTTCATTTCTTCTTCGGGTGTTGTCTACCCGGGAGTAGGTTCCTCGATGGTTCGGGCTTGAGGAAACCAATTCCGGTCTGGTTTGGTGGTTTCGTTTGTTGTTTGGAATACCCCTTTCGCCTACCTGAGTATCTGGTCGATAATCGAACCGGTTGCCTATTCACGTAGTGGGGCCTCTCGTAGAGGCTAGACCGTCTAGATATAAAGGGCCTATGGATACTGTTTCCCAACAGCTACTGGAAAAAGCAAAAGAACAGGGTTACGTCACTCAGGAAGATATCCTCCACGTCTTTCCTGAGGCCGAACTCAACGTTGACGCCGTCGATGAGTTCTATGCGGTCTTGCTGGAGCAAGGCACTCAGATCCTCGAAACCGAGGAGGAAGCGAAGCAGCTTCACACCCAGGCGACGATCCTTGAGCCCGATCTCGACGAGGAAGAAGACGATCTGGTCGAAGAGGCCGACCATATTCTCGAAGCTGATGGCCTGGGAACCGACGATCCGGTTCGGATGTATCTGCGAGAGATTGGCATTACGTCTCTACTGTCGGCTTCAGAGGAAGTGGAGCTAGCTAAGGCCATGGAGAGGGGCAAGGAAGCCAGGGAGATTCTGCGAACTGGTAGCTTTGACTCCCCCGAAACGAGAGCCTCTCTGGAGAGGGAAGTGTGCGAAGGAGAGGCAGCGCGACATCATCTCATCCAGGCCAACCTCCGGCTAGTGGTCAGCATCGCCAAGAAATACATGGGTCGAGGTCTTTCCTTCTTGGACTTGATTCAGGAAGGCAATATCGGACTGATGAAGGCGGCGGAGAAGTTTGATTACAGCAGAGGCTATAAGTTCAGCACCTACGCCACCTGGTGGATTCGGCAGGCCATCACGCGCGCAATCTCTGACCAAGCGCGCACTATCAGGCTACCCGTCCACGTGGGAGAGACGATCAACCGCTTGAAGAAGGCTTCCCTTCGCTTGCAGCAGGATTTAGAACGGGACCCGACGACAGAGGATCTGGCCAGAGAAATGGGTATGCCCGCCGAAAAGATCCGGCGGGTGATCGAGGCCTCAAAACACCCCATCTCTCTGGAAGCGCCGGTGGGCCAGGAGGGAGACAGCCTCCTGGGCGATTTCATCGAGGATGAGAGAATAATCACGCCCATTGACGCGGCTTCTCAACAGCTTCTTAAGGAACAGATCAGCGACGTCCTACAGAAGTTGGCGCCCCGAGAGCGACGAATCATCCAGTTGAGGTTCGGACTCGAGGATGGACGATATCGCACCCTCGAGGAAGTTGGCCACGAGTTCGGCATCACCCGAGAAAGAATTCGGCAGATAGAAGCCAAGGTTTTACGAAAGTTGCGCCACCCTCGGTTCGGCAAGAAGCTTCGCGGGTACCTGGACTAGTCGCGGGTAAGATTCCTCGCGAGTCGAATATTCGGGAGCAACCACAAGGAGGTGGGGTGAATCGTGATCAAGAGAGTCGGTGTGGTCGGCTGTGGGCAGATGGGGGGTGGTATTGCTCAGGTGTGCGCTCAGGCCGGCTATGAAACGACCGTCACCGAAATAAACGACGAGTTCCTGGCCAAAGGCCTGGACCGCATCAAGTCCAACCTGGCTAAGTCTGTTGAAAAAGGCAGACTCAGTCAGGGACAAATGGACGAGACTCTAGGCCGCCTCAAGGGAACAATTCACCTGGAAGACCTCAAAGATAGCGACCTAATTATTGAGGCCGCCATCGAGAACATCGAAGAGAAGAGACGGATTTTCACCACGCTTGACGCTCTTTGCCCTCCGACCGCCATTTTTGCCAGCAACACCTCTTCACTTCCCATAATTGAAATGGCCGCAGTCACAAAACGGCGAGACCAGTTCCTCGGCATTCACTTCTTCAACCCGGCTCCTGTTATGAAGCTCGTCGAGCTTGTCCGCACCATCACTACTAGCGACGAAACTATGACGGTGGCAAGGGAATTTGGTGAGTCCGTCGGGAAGACAGTGGTCATCTCGAAAGATACTCCCGGGTTCATCGTGAATCTCCTATTGGTACCCTACCTGTTGGATGCCATCCGAGCTTATGAGACCGGCGTTGCAACTCGGGAAGACATCGATCAGGCGATGGTTCTTGGCTGTGGGCATCCAATGGGCCCCCTTACTCTTGCTGATTTCATCGGCCTGGACACAGTCTACTACATCTCCAACATCATGTTCGACGAGTTCAAGGATACCAGATACGCTTCTCCACCCTTGCTTCGCCGCATGGTTCTGGCCGGTCAGCACGGTCGCAAAGCTGGCAAAGGGTTCTACGACCACTAACTCTCCGCGAAGGGCCCGCGTAACCCAAGACGAGTACAAGAAAATCCAATGACGGAGTGATAGAGATGGCATACGAAAACCTGCTGGTGGAGCGGGAAGAAGGCGTCGGGATAATTACCATCAACCGCCCGCACGTGCTCAACGCCTTGAGCCGGGGCACGCTGATGGATTTGGACGCCGCCATTGACGAGCTAAACGGCGATCCCGAAGTGAGGGCCATTATCATAACAGGCGCTGGCGAGAAGGCCTTCGTCGCCGGAGCCGATATCAACGAGTTGCGCGCCCTGGCTTCTGGAAATCAGGGGAGAACGTTTGCTCTTTTCGGTCAGTCCGTTTTCTCCAAGATCGAGAATCTACCTAAGCCTGTGATCATGGCGGTAAACGGTTTCGCTCTCGGCGGCGGCTGTGAACTGGCCATATCCGGAGACATTCGGATCGCTTCGGAAAACGCCCAGTTTGGGCAGCCCGAAATCAATCTCGGCATCATCGCCGGTTATGGGGGTAGTCAGCGATTGCCGCGCCTGGTGGGTGTGGGAATGGCCAAACTGCTGCTTTTAAGCGGGGACCGGATCAGCGCCCAGGAGGCTCTCAGAATCGGCCTGGCGGACAAAGTCGTGCCCGCCGCGGAGTTGATGGCAACGGCGAAGGACCTGGCCAAGAGACTGGCTAGTAAGTCGCCCCTTGGCCTGGCTCTGGCCAAAGAGTGCGTGAACAAGGCCCTGAGCACCGATATTTCCACCGGCCTGGCCTTCGAGGCGACGCAGTTTGGGCTTGCCGCCGCCTCCGAAGATAGAGTGGAGGGCACCTCGGCTTTTCTAGAGAAGCGTAAGCCGGTCTTCAAGGGGAAATAGCAGTGGTGGCGAGCCTGCATCTAATGAATGAGGAGTCAGACTGGGCCCTCGTTTCAATGGCTAGAAAGTCTGTGTTCAAAACTAGAACAAAATGGGTGAAGATTCCAATGGGGGGACGAACCACATGAGAGCTCGAGCAGCGTGGGCGGGGGTGATGCTGATAATCTTCAGCCTTGTTCTCGCCGCAATTGGGGGAGTAACTAGCCTGGGCAAGGCCCAGCCTTTGTTCATCTCCACGCCTACACCCGTGGGGGCGGTCACACCTACCCTGGAACCGACCGCGCCCGCGGTTGAGCCGCTGAAAATAGGAGCAGTGCTCGCCATTACCGGTCCCAACTCGTC
>JAMDCE010000464.1 GCA_023489135.1 Chloroflexota bacterium | reverse complement strand
AGGCCAGAGACCCCTGTCTGCGCCTACGCTGCCGGTGTGTTGGTAGGTTTTGCCAATTCGCTGGGCGGTCGGAGCGACGTCTAGGCACACCACTTCACCGCCCAGTACTCTCTCGAAGATGGGAGACACCGTGGCCTCAGTGCCGGGTGCCAGATCGTAAAAACTCGTGCCCGGCACCACCTGGCTAGCAGAGGAAGGGGTGTAACGATCCACGTAACCGGCCCAGGTGGGATTGCAACGACGAACACATATGTCCCGGTCGAATATAACGATGCCCATAGGCATTCGATCGAAGAGAATCTCCAAGAGGTTGAGTTCCTGACCGATGCCTGGGTCAGGTGTCAGAGCAACGGCAGGGATGCCTCCGGCGACCTCGGCCGGTAGAAGCTCAAACAAGCATGATTCCGCACCCATGGCCTGGCAGGCTCGTTCGATGCAAACGACGTCGCTCCGACCGCCCAGCGAATTGGCAAAACCTACCAACACACCGGCAGCGTAGGCGCAGACAGGGGTCTCTGGCCTCCGCCCGTGTTGGCGCATCATCCAGGCCTCGATGTTGTCAGTTCCCCGGATGAGGGCGCGACCGATGGGCCATTCGAGAGCCTCGACCTGAAACTGCCCAAAACCCGCCGCCTGGTACGCGGCCACGACATCGCGGAAAGCCCGAACCCTGTCACCGTCAGATGACTGAGAAAGGAAGGTGCGAGCAAAAGAGGTCCCGCCGTTGGCGCCCGCGTGCTGCAAGACCGCCTCGGTCAGCCGGGGCCCGACAAGCCCTTCCATCTGGCGGCGTAGCCCCCAGAAGCTCGCCTCGATGTCCATCAGGGCGATTCTCGCACCGCCAAACTGGAGCGTGCCTGGACGTTCTTCAGAAAGCAGTGCCTTGGTCAGATCCAAAGTGTCATCTCCGAGCAGAATAGTGGACTTGGACATTCATTTCCGGTGACTACTAAGGTATCTCTTTTTGCTTCAGAGAATCTCTAGCTTCAAGCTCGTGTAATCGGGCCTGGGATATGAATGGGAATTCGTGCGGGCAAGAGGCAGTCAAAAAATGAACTAATCACCCCTGACATCAAGGTGAAAGTGGAACCCGGCGCACGGCCCGGCGTCCCTCCAGGGCGTCTCTGTCAAATGGCACGGCGGCGGGCCCAAGGTGACTGCTACCGCCACGACGAGGCACGTAGATTGCGGACACGTCTTTGTGGGCGTTTCAATCGTATCCGCCTCGCCTAAGGCAATCTGGGGCGATAGCAAGGGGTAGTCTTTTATGAATAATAACGCCTTGGTTGGTCCCTCGTCAAGTAGGATGAGTCAGGCGGGAGTGCACGCCGGGTTGCAGAAACATCCAGATTGTCCCTGAGTGATCTTGCCTCGAGGATCGCCGTTAACCGTACCATTGCCCCTTCGGCCGGCGCCTTTGTCTTCCCAGGTTCCTCGTGGAGATCGTCCGCGGCTTTTCGCGTCATCGTTCACTGCCAACTTCTTTTTCGAGTGGAGAGTCCTCCTCCTATCTCGGTCGGCCAGATCCAGGTTTGCTGGTTCGAGACCAAAACGAACGAGATCTGGTCTACTGGCTCTTTCCACGGCCGGCGATGTCCCAGACAGCTTCCAGACGATTATTTCTGACGGCAAGAAACCGGTCGTGCAGGTTGATGGTGGTGCAGCAATGGCTGGGAATTAACTCGATCTTGTCTCCGGCGGCCAGACCCCGGCTATCCCCCAGTTGCACTTTCCCATGCTCCTCGGCCAGACCGAGCAGTTTCGCCCCGGGCACCCCCTTAACCTCCGGAAGGCCAAACTCGTGGGTTAAGACCTTCATACCGGCATCGGTAATCGCCAGATCAGCCGTGGGCCGGCTGATGACGGTAGCCAGCAAACTCAAAGCGTTGCCGAACTCGATTCCCTCGATGCCGCGATATTTCGTATCCATCATAATGTAAGATCCAGCCTGGACCTCGGTGATGCCAGGGAGCGGCCCGGTTATATTGTAGGTTCCGGTGCCCCCTCCGCTGACGACTTGGACCTCCAGACCGGAACGCTCGACCAGGTGTCTGGTCTGCAAAAGCCATCCCATCGCCTCTTCCGCTCGCTGCTTTCGCTCGGCTAAGTCCTGGACGAAGACCAGGTGGCCCTCGTAACCCATTAGGCCAGAGAACAGCAACCCTTTGGATCGAGTCACCTTCCGCGCCAGGGCCACGGCCGCCCGGCCGGGCTCCACTCCGCAGCGATTGTTGCCCACATTCACTTCCACCAGCACTTTCAGCGTTACACCCGCCTCTATCGCGGCGTTGGCCAGGTCTTCGACGTTTCTCTCGCCGTCCACCGCCACGGTGAGGTTGGCCTGCCGCGCCAGATCGACCAGGCGGGCAATTTTCTGAGGCCCCACTACCTGATTAGCGATGAGGATGTCTTTGACTCCCCCGGCCACCATCACTTCGGCCTCTCCGACCTTGGCGCAGGTGATCCCTTGAGCCCCGGCGGCGATTTGCTTCTGGGCGATTACTGGCGTTTTGTGCGTCTTTGTATGCGGCCTGAGATTTACCGGCAGCCTGGCGAAATATCCGGCCATCTTGGCAATGTTCGCTTCCATTATGTCAAGATCAATGAGCAGCGCAGGAGTGTCCAGCTCTTCTTTAGTCTTGCCCAGGAGTCTCTCCATATTCGGTCCCGCTCCCCTCCTTATCCTAGCCCTCCGTGTCATTTGATCTACAGAGTATATTCGTTGATTCTGCGGCATGTCAATCGCTGGCATCGGTGAAGTTCTAACAAGAATCGGGGGTCGACCAAATAGGCAAACGCAGGGTCGGGTGAATAACCCTACCCTTCAGAGAGGAGGTGCCTTTGCCGATAATTCTACTGGCTGGATGCACGACTTCCTTCGTGTGAGTGATTCTGGCCCGCAACCCCGGCCCTGATGTCACCAATGCCACTGGGCGGCCGCAGGCAGCGATCACGAACGCAACTTTGCCGGTCAGATGGAATTGTACTGCTGCGAGAAGTGAAATACGGTGAAGAGAGTATCCGTTTCGGAGTTGAAGGCAGGGGATGTGCTCGGGCGGGCCATTTACAACGAGAAGGGCGCTACGCTACTGCAGCGCGGCGTGACTTTGAACAGGAGGTATGTGGAGGCCATCCGGCAGCGCGGTTTCTTGTCGGTGTACATATGCGACGGCATCGCCGATGATGTCGAACCACAGGAAATCGTCTCTGAGAAGGTTCGTGTCGCCGCGCGCAAGCATTTGCACGATGTATTCACCCTGGTCCGCCGCGCCAGCGAGGAGTCTCAAGACAGCCATCCAAGTTGGGCGACCCGGTTGAACGGGACTGTTGCGCCGCTTGTCCAGCAACTACGCCGCGACGTCGAGAGCATCATTTATGAAGTCCTCAGCACCGACGCGGTCAGCGGTGTCATTTCGCTGAAGAGCCACGACAACTACACCTTTGAGCACTCTGTGGAGGTTACGGTAGCTGGTGTCCTACTGGGAAAGCGACTGGGCCTGCCGTTTCAGACGCTGCAGCAGCTTGCTCTGGGCTGCCTCCTCCACGACATCGGCAAGCTCGTCGTGCCCCAGGATATCCTGAACAAGTCAGGAGGTCTCTCGGAAGAGGAATTTGCCGTGGTTCGACAGCACCCGCAGATTGGCTATGAAATGGTGCAAGAGATCGTGCCGTCATATCAGGTGTTGGCCCGCCACGTAATCCTGCAGCACCATGAGCGCCAGGACGGGACTGGTTATCCACACGGGCGGAAGGGTTATAATAGCATCCTACGCCACTCCACACATCGCTTTATGGAACCCTGGCGCATTCTCCTCGTCGCCGAAATCGCGGCCGTCGCCGATGTCTACTCTGCGCTGGCTTCGGATCGGCCCTACCGCCCGGCAATGGAATCCGCCGAGATCGTCAGCTGCCTCCAAGAAATGGCTGGCAGCCATCTCAATAGCCAGATCGTCACGCACTTTCTTTCGGTTCTCCCGGTGTATCCGATTGGGACACAGGTAGCGATCACCTCGGGCGAGCTAGAAGGCTGGCGTGGCGTTGTGATTGAGACAAATCCTTCCGCTGTCGACCGCCCCGTAGTACGAATCCTTTTTGACCCGGACGGACAGGAGATCGCTCCTTTCGAAGTTGATACAAGCAAGAACACCTGGCAGC
>JAMDCE010000270.1:563-4156 GCA_023489135.1 Chloroflexota bacterium | reverse complement strand
CGGTGTTGTTCCGGCAGACGGCTACCTCGGCTCTGGCGGGCATTGCCGCGTGGATTTTCTTCGTTTTCTTCATTTCGATGATCTCCGGGATTCTGGCGAATACCCTGGTGCCACTGGGGCAGGACCCCGACGCAAGCACGGCGATCGCCCACGAGCAGGTCGACCAGATGGTGAGTCGAATTTCCCCAAGCACGCTTTTCCAGGAGGCTACGGTAACGATACTTACTCCAGGCGTGCGAACGCTGGGACCGGTGCTGGTTCGTGATGTAGTGGGAATGATCCCTAATCCTCTTTCCGTGTCTCAGAGCCTGCTGGTCATATGGCCCCAGATCGTGGGGCTCATAGCCCTGACGAGCATCTGCTTCGCCATTTCGTACACCAGGTTCCTACGCGAGGAGATAAGGGCATAAGCGAGCAGCTTCCTCTTAAATGGGTTGCAGAAAGATCGAGCCGTGACAATGTAACACGAGCCCCTGCCTTGCAACTAGGCTGGCCATGTGCTACCATATGGGCATCCACTACATGATATTCGCGGAAAAGTTGATTCCACTGACGGGTTGTATTGGCGCAAACCTAGGCGCCACACGTACTCTTGGAAGGGGCCTTTCTCATCTCCCGTATTAATCACAGGTCGCTTCCGCCAGCCCCGATACGTCACTGCCACCATGACCAACGGGGCCAGTGTTTAGATGGAAGTCGGTGAATTATGCGGAAGCTTCCCCCTGGCATCGCTAACCCATTTCAGGAACAATACGGCCACGATATGGTTCAACAACTCGCTGGGCAGTTACAGATAGCCAATATTGCGCTCCAGGATCTGGATTTCGACGTGGTCCTGGAGCAAACAATTCAAACGATCTGCGCTCTGCACCACAGTCAAATGGGATTGTTGCTCACCTATCATCCGGGATTTGAGCCAACATCCTTTCCACGCAAGGATGTTGCTGTTGTTGGCAAGGGGGATCTTCAGGAAGAGGTCAACGGCTTGTGGCCGCACTGTTCTCACGCAACTGTTCTTTGGCGTGGCTGGACGCGTGACCTCCTACGTGCATCACGCGAACTATCTTTATCGACGATATTTGGGGAGATAGAGCGAAGCCAGTCCTTTGTGGTGGCGCCCCTGATCACGGGCAATCGCGAGTTGGGGCGCATTCTAATGATCTTACCAGTAGACAGGGAATTCGGCGAGGTAGAGATGCAAACCTTCTCCGACCTGGTGGCTGAGGCTGGTAGGGCGCTCGATCGGGCTCGAATGCTGGAGCAAGCCAAGCAGCGACATCGAGAGGCGGAAGCGCTTTACCAGACGGTCCACGAGATATCTGCGTATCTCGAGCTCGACGAGGTGTTGAGGGCTATCGTACGCCGTGCGCGAGACCTTTTGGCCACCGATACTGCCTATCTTACGTTCAAGGAGACCGATCGGGACGAAATCTATATGCGGGTCACAGAGGGCATTGGCACGCCTGAATTCAAGGCGGTTAGGATGATGCTGGGAGAAGGCCTCGGCGGCTTGGTGGCTAAACTGCGCGAGCCAGTCTTTACGTCCAACTACCTCGCTGACCCGCGATTCCAACACGTGTCTCACGTGGATAACGCGGTATCTAAAGAGGGGATCCTGGGCATCCTTGGCGTGCCACTGATTGTGGCCGATAGAGCTATCGGGGTTCTTTTCGCCGCCAACCGCCGCCCAACACACTTTACCAAAGATAACGTCAAGCTTCTGGCGAGCCTGGGAAATAGTGCAGCGGTGGCAATAGAGAAGGCGTGGCTCTACGCCAAGGAGCGAGAAGCGGTTACCAAGCTGCAGGAATTGAACGAGCTCATTCGGACCCAACACGAGATGCTCAGCAAATCGATGCATATCCACGACCAACTCGCCAAATTGCTCTTGAGTGGCCAGGGCACCGAGCAAATTGCGGTGACACTGGCGAACCTGGTCTCTAACCCTGTGATAGTCGAGGACCATTTGTTCCGGCCGATCGCGCAGGCATACGTACCTTCGTCGGCAGGTGGGAAGGATGACGCCGTGCTTCAGCCTTTGCCGCCAGAGGCATTACAAGACTCTGGAATAGTGGAGACCATTAAGCTGCTTTCTGAAAGTCCTCATCCAGTCCACGTAACTTGGTCGTCTGACCGTGGACCGAAAGTGTCAAGGGTCACGGCTCCAATTATCGTTGGCCAGGAGGTGCTGGGCTACGTATCGGTCGCTGAGAGCAACAAACCGCTCGAAGAGCTGGATTATATGATACTTGAGCGGGCCGCCACAATCCTCGCCCTCGAAATGGCTAAACAGAAGGCTGCGCTGGACGTCGAATTGAGGCTGAGAGGCGATTTCCTCGATGAGATACTGTCAGGGAAATACGAGAGCGAGCACGCGCTTCTTAAGAGAGCACCTCATTTCGGTTACGATCTCACGAAGCCACACCAGGTGATGGCCCTGGCTATCGATAATCTCGGAAGCCACGTCGAGCGCCACGGTGCGAGCCGAACGGAACTTGTCTCGCTGGGAAGGCTTCTGTTCGACGTGGTTAGAGATGCGGTGGCCAGGCGTGTACCCGGGTCAGTAGTGGCTAATCGCGATGACGCCGTCATCGTGCTTATACCTGTCGGTGATGAACGTGCTGCAGAAAGCACTGCTTCGCTGGCGAACTGGCTGTTAGATGAGGTCAGCCATAACTCCAAGCATTTCACGGCCTCCGCTGGCCTGGGACGCGTTTGTCGCAGGCTCACGGACTACGCTATTTCCTGGCGTGAGGCGACGGAATGCCTCACGATCCTTAGGCGACTGGGCAAGGCCAAGCAAGCGCTTTCCTTCGACGAGCTTGGGGTGCTGCGTCTTCTGTTCAGGATAGAGGATAAGGATGAGCTATCGGCATTCGTCCACCGAACCTTGGGCCAATTGCAGGAATACGATAGGCGCCACGGCGGAAGTCTCGTGCAGACGATGCGTATATACCTCGAAAACAACGGAAACCTCCAGGCTACGGCGAAGGCCCTGTACATTCACGTCAACACGCTACTTTATCGACTCCAACGGATCCGCGATATCTGCCAGGCCGATCTCGATCACGCCGAGACTCGCTTGAACTTTCAGATCGCTCTCAGGATCCTTGAACTCATGGGATAGTTTATGGCATTTATCCAATTTGAGCTTGCCTTCTTCGGGGTAAATCTCTATATTCACATTGGCCGAAACAACCCAGCCGTCCGCCTCTCCCACGGCAATCCTCTGCCCTAGTGTAAATGATCTAACTCCAGATACAAACTTTCGTGGCTATTCGACCTAGCACCAGCACTCGTTGCGTCTTATAATGCTACCACGTTCAGGCTCGATATAATCACGAAGATCGCAGCTTCGGTCCGGTCATTGCCTCCGTTTCCTTCACAGTGCTTGAACGGTTCGTTTTGCACCCGCGTTAACGCTAACTCTGGCAGTTCTGGCCCGGCACTGTCATCGCTGACAATGGTGCGCGTGCACCGCGTTCGCGTCGTCTTCTCGTAAGCTGTACCTTGGAACGGATATCATATAACAGCAGAAGGAGGCATTCATGAACAGTGAGCATCGAAGGCATTTGGCCACAGTCACGGGGGGG
>JAMDCE010000270.1:0-553 GCA_023489135.1 Chloroflexota bacterium | reverse complement strand
AAGCTAGGGATGGCTACAGATCTGAGCGGCTCGGCGGCGCTGCTGGGCGTCGCCGGCGTTAACGGCGTAACGCTGGCCGTGGAGGATCTGAACGCCGCCGGCGGAGTGCTCGGCAAAAAGATCGAGTTGATCGTTCGCAACACGGAGGGACGGCCAGAAGCAGGGACCCGCGAGGTACGGGATCTCATTCAGCGGGAAAAGGTCGCAGCGCTGATGGGGCCCGTGAGCAGCGCCGTCGGCCTCGCGGAATCGGCCGTTGCCAAGGAGAACAAGGTTCCCATCTTCCTCCACACGTCGAACACAGAACGTCTCACGGTCGACCTGGGCCATCCGTATGTCTTCTCTGTTGTACCCAACACCGGCATCGAGGGAAGGGCGCAGGCCATCGATATGGCTAAGCTGCCATACAAGACGTACTACATCATCGGCCCCGACTACGAGTTCGGGCACCTTGAGGCTAACGCTTTCAAGGAGAAGATGAAGGAACTGCGGCCCGACGTGCAGTTCGTCGGCGGCGTTCAGATCCTCCACGGCCAGCGTTACGCCGTTAACG
>JAMDCE010000667.1 GCA_023489135.1 Chloroflexota bacterium | reverse complement strand
GTCGCAAGACCACCGAGTCTGCGTTGGGACTGTTCCCAGATGGGTTCGCCCTCAGAAGGGCAAGATCGTAGGCACGAGCGGGATGTAGCACCATTGCCTTTATTCCATCCCCAAGGTTGATCTCCTGTCCTGCCCGCGCAACCGTCTTCCTTGCACCCCTTTCCTTCACCAACCCTTCCCATTTGCGATAGCCTGCCGTGAGCGCTCTTGTTCCAGGATCGAGAACCTGCTTGACGTCGAGCTTGTTCAGGATATCAAGCAGGCCGGCCAGGTGATCGTCGTTTGGATGCGTTAGCACCACAACATCGACAGACTTATCCCAGAACGGCATCCTCCTCCCCAGCGCTTCCATCGCCGTCGATGGGCTCGGACCGCCGTCAATCAGCATCCTTCGGCCTGACGGCGTCTCGACGAGAATCGCATCGCCCTGCCCCACGTCGAGGAATGAAACCCGAAGCGACTCATCGGGCGCGCTGAGAACCGCGCTCCAAACGAGGACGCCGATAGTGATCAGAGATCCCAGGGCTATCTTGGTCGAGAACGATATTCCCGTGATGGAATTAGTGGGCACGGTGGTCTGCCTCTGTGGAAACAGGAAAATCAAGAAGACGAACGCGTAATAAGGTATCGCCACGAGGGGAAGAAGCTTCCCAATATAGACAGATGCCCACGGCATTGAGGCGGTGTACTCGACGACCCGGACGAGATACGTTAAGAACACCCAATCGAGCCAACCTGCGACCTGGGCCAGGGGCATCCAAATCAGTCCCAGAAGCGCCGTGAGCGCGGAGAACAGCATTATGGGCAGCAAGGCTGGCTCGATTAGTAGATTGCTGACCGTCGTGATCGTGGATAGCTGCCCGAAGTTCACTGCGCTGATAGGCAGCGTAGATAATTGCGCCGCGAAGGTCGTGGCAAGGGAGTAGCTTAGCCAGCGCGGCTGAAACGCGAGTATCCCATGGAAACGCGGCGCCAGAAGAGCGATGCCGGCCGTCGCGGCAAAAGACAATTGAAAGCTCAGGTCCCACATCAGAAATGGATCCAACGCGGTCATTACACCTGCCGCGACGAGCAAGCTCACCACGGAATCGCCAGGCCTGCCAAAGTAACTGCCGCAAATGAGAATCCCGCCCATGATAGCGGCGCGAAGCACCGACGCCTGCGGCCCGATCAAGGTCGTGTAGAAGCCAATTCCGCTAAGGAGAAGCAGCGTCAGAACCAGCCTGCGACGGCCGAAGATGCGCCCGCCAAAGAACGCGAGCAAGCCGGCAACTAGCGTGATGTTCCAGCCTGAAACCGCCAAAATGTGAGACGTATTCGTACGAGAAAAGGCATCGGTCAGGCTATGAGGCATTCCCGTGCGCATCCCCAGCAGGATGCCTTTCGCCACAGACGCTTGAGGCTCTGGCAACGCCAACTCAAGACGCCGAGCCAGCCGAAGCTTCAAAGCGGACAACCAACTCAACCAATCGAGCGTGTGATTTCGCTCTATGTGAGTTATCTTTGGATAGCGCATTTGAGCGTAGATGCCTTGCCTGGCGAGATAGGCTTTGTAGTCCAGAGACCCCGTTGTCCTGGGCTCTGATAGCTTCCCGATAAGTTCAACGCGGTCGCCATGGCTTAGTTCGACGAATCTCGGCGCCTGAACGAGGATGCTGCCGGGGACACGTTTCCAGCCGTCCTGGGTTAACACGTCTTCAACTCTGACCGCGAGGCTGGTATATCGGTCGCGCGCGTCCGGCTCGGCCGAGATAGTGCCACGCAGCGTGACCGCGTCTTTGCCGTTGAAAGCTCGAAGCAAGGCCGATTCCTCCGACGGCACGGCGAGGGCATAACGCGCGAACCCTGCGAGGAGGATTAGCAAGCAAAGCCCCAGGATGCGAATGGGCCGTCCTGGCGTCAGGATGAGCACAGCCAGAATGAGGCCGGACAGGATAAGAACGAACTCAAGAGGAAATGAGAAGAAAGAACCGAGGAAGATACCAGCCAACCAGGAGGAGCCAACGTAGATAGAGGTCACGGTCAGCCCTCGCAGCAGTTGCCTATTTTATACCGGATTATCGGCTTTAGATTCGCAAGTCTTGTAGCCTGACGGAGGTAACTTCGAACTTCGGTAGCGTGCCGGGTTCGGCGATAACGACATTGAAGCGCAGACCCTCGTGGGCTTCAGCGAGATCGGACGCCACGTCCAAGGAGAGAAAATCGAGGCGCTCCTCTGGGACATCCGACCGTGGCTCGATCTGCACCGTGATCTCGTCGGAATAGCCTTCTCGGGTAAGCACGATCTGGAACTCGCTTATCTCCTTGTATTCCCGCACGATATTCTCGACAGCGCCGGGGTAAACATTCGTGCCGCGAATCAGCTTCATGTCGTCGGTGCGCCCGAGAACTCCCCCTTTGTAAAGATCAAACGTACGGCCGCACGAGCAGTAACTGGCCTCAACTTTCTCCACGAGATCGCCGGTTCGGAAACGCAGGACCGGCATCATTCCCCTGCCGAAGGAGGTCATCACACGCTCGCCCTTCTGGCCATAGCCCAATGGCTTCAAGGTTCTTGGGTCGATCACTTCCTCGTAGTAATGGTCTTCAATAATGTGCGCCGCACCGCACTGCTCGCTGCACTCGTAGGCCACGATGGTTCCCGCTTCGGTCATGCCAACGAAGTCCCCGACGCGAGCGCCCCACATCTCCTCAAGCATGCGTTTGGTGGATGGTATGTTAGCGCCCGGCTCGGACGTGAGAACGAGCATCTCGACCTTAGAATCGTGAGCGAGATCCATCCCGAGATCCTCGGCGTACTGCGCCAGCCGAAGAGCGTAAGTCGGCGTCGTGGCCACAACTGTCGCTCCCAGCTCGACGATCTGCTTCAGGCGCGACTCGCTCGACTGAGCGCCGCCAGGGATTACCATCGCCCCGATCTTCTCGGCGCCGTAATGCACGCCCCAGAAGCCGATAAAAACGTTGTAGCCAACAGGAAGGTAGCAGATATCCTTCGGTCTCACGCCAAAGGCGTACAGCCCATAGGCCCACATCTCCGACTGCCACTCCCAGTCCTTGCGACCATCAAGCGCACGGAGAGGAACGCGACTAGACGTGCCAGAGGTCTGATGATAGCGGACAGCAAGCTCGGATGGAGCCGCCAGGGTGTCGCCAAACGGAGGGGAGCTCGTCTGAGCGTTGAGGAACTCTTCTTTGGTCAAGAAGGGGATAAGTTGGATGTCGTCTAGAGAGCGTATGTCCTGCGGCTCAAGCCCAACCTGATCGAACTTTCTCTGCCAGAGCTTGGAGTTGTCATAGGCCCATCGGACCATTGCCTGAAGTTTTCGCAGTTGCAACGTCTGCAACTGCTCTCTCGGCATCGTCTCCGTTTTGGGATTCCAGTAACCGATGGCCGGTTTCTGGGCCGGTTTCTGGAAAGCACGCATCAGTTCCTCCTGCTTACCCTACCGAACACGACAATTTCATAACAATCGACCCTCACCAGTGCTGACGGCGTGAAACTCTCGATTCGTGAGACTGCTGGAATTCGACATCTAATGGTGACTTCGCGAATCTTTCTAGCGTGAGGTGATGAGCATCGCCACGCTCGATATGCGATAAGCATTTCGGTTTCTATGTAGAATCCGGCCGCGGAGAGAGTATAGCCATTCCGCAACGCATTGTCAAGTTCGCGCGTCAGTGCCCATGCCCGTGGTCGTGGTCCCCACAAGCACAGTCGTGTCCACCATCGTGAACCCCTGCAGCGTGCTTCAGGCTGCTGTGTTCAGGCTTCGCCTGCTGGCCTTTGGCGACGTCAGCACCACCGTAGCCGAGCAACTGCATGCCGTTCAAGGTCACTAATAGCGAGGCGCCAGTGTCTGCCACAATGGCCAGCCACAACGTCACCAAGCCAGGGAAGGTCAGTGCCAGGAATGCTGCTTTGATCACTAGAGCGAAGGCGATGTTCTGCCGAATAGTCGCCAGCGCGCGACGTGAAAGACCTATCGTGTACGCTACTTTACCCAGGTCATCAGCCATCAGCGCCACGTCCGCAGTTTCAAGAGCAGCATCCGTACCCGCAACTCCCATAGCGATCCCAACAGTTGAGGCTGCCAGCGCAGGAGCATCGTTAACGCCATCGCCAACCATGGCAACCTTACCATATTCAGCCCTCAACT
>JAMDCE010000675.1 GCA_023489135.1 Chloroflexota bacterium | reverse complement strand
AGGTTTTGTTCAGGCGCAGAATGGCAAGTTCAAGATGTCGGGCGACTTTGTAGAGCCCTAGTCGTAGCTAACGTTTCTGCGCTATGTAACACTGGCGTCTCTGACAGGGTTTACAATAGGAGCACTGCCGCGAGCTTAGCTCGCGGCAGTGCTCCATTTTTCAAGGTTACAATCGGGAAGTTGTAAGCTGTGGAAGGTTTGCTATGCCGTACACTGCCGCTTGGCGGCACGTCGCGTCATCCGTGGAGTGCTAGCTTGCTGCCAGCGAGCTGCGATAGCCTCGCGGTCGATACCGTCAAGCTCTGGCGAGGCCTTGCGCGGATCGAAGAATTCCTCGTATGCTTGAAAGTGCGCTGCCAGCGCTTCACGGTTCAGCGAATAGTATATCCATCGGCTATCGTCCTCGTCTCTGCGCGAGGCGACCAGTCCTGCTTTCTTGAGCACTGATAGGTGATGCGAGACTAGATTCTGTGGGAGTTGGAGTACCTCGACGAGCTCGCAGACACAAAGCTCCTCCTTCCTGAGAAGACCCAGGATAGCCAACCTGTTGTGATCAGCCACCGCCTTGAGCACGGTGACAAGTTCTACTTTTTCTTCACCAGGTTCGATTTCCGCCACTCGCCTCTCCGCTGATTCGCTGAGTTCCACCATTGTCACTCACCTCTTTGCCACTACTGCGTGCGCACTGTAAGGATCGTACCTTGCATTCGCAATCTGTTAAGTTTCCATCTCGTGTAAGCTCGTGGTACCTATATTGTACTACCGTACAAATAGTATCATACTCGAAGATACGTAACAAGATGCATCGAGATGAAAAGATGCATTGTTTACTGAACTACTTGAACGTCGTTAGATAACATCTGATCTCCTGGCTTGATTGCGCTTTCACAGGATGGCGTTGAAGAGGTATCCTACGATGATGATGCCGGTTCCGACGACTCCCAAGAACACCGCTATGAGCTGCCATTTAAGGACGCGCCGCAGGATGACGACTTCTGGTAGGGAAAGGGCGATGACGCTCATCATGAAGGCGAGCACGGTACCAAGAGAAGCCCCCTTTTCCACTAGCGCCTGCACGACGGGTATGATGCCCGCAGCGTTAGAGTACATTGGTATGCCCACAAGCACCGCTGCGGGAACTGACCACCAGGCATTCTTGCCCATGATGCTTGCCATAAAGTCTTCGGGAACGTATCCGTGAATGGCTGCGCCAAGCGCGATGCCGACGAGAACGTATAGCCAGACCTTGCCGACGATTTCGCGCACGGCCTGGGTCGCGTACTCCACTCTGCCTGCCCAACTGCGCTGATTCTCCAGCACCTGGGAGTTCCCCATGCTGACCTGGTAAACCCAGTCAGCTACCCATCGTTCGAGCTTCAATTGGCCGATGACCCAGCCGGAGGAGATGGCGATCGCCAGGCCCGTGAGAACATAGAGAGCGGCGACGCGCCAGCCGAACATTCCGAAAAGCAGCGCCAGGGCGACTTCGTTGACCATCGGCGCTGAGATGAGAAACGAGAAGGTGACCCCTAACGGGATGCCCGACTCGACGAAGCCCAGGAACATGGGCACTGCCGAGCAGGAACAGAAGGGCGTAACGATGCCGAGAGTGGCCGCGAGAACGTTTCCCACGCCCTCTCGTCTTCCGCCCAGCGCTCGGCGCGCCCGCTCGGCAGTGAAGAATGAGCGTACGATGCCTACCAGGAAGACGATGAGGGAAAGGAGCAACAGTATCTTCGGAGCATCGGCAAGAAAGAATGCCACCGTGGACCCGAGGCGAGTCGTCTGGTCGAGACCAAGTAACGTAGTGGTAACGAAATCGGATGCTCGTTCGAGGTAAAGGTAGGCGATGCCCCAGATGGCAGCGGCGATGGCCAGCCTGGCCCCCAGCCAGACTGGAGGCATATGCCGCCCTGCTACCGGTTGTGCGGTCTCCATTTGTAACCTCCAAGTGAGATGGGTACGACAAATACTAGAGCGCATTTATGCAGACGAACGCATATATACCCTCAACAAGAATTAGGCGCACTTTGGGCAAACGCAACTGCCAGCATGATGCCGTCGCTCGTTCACGTCCAGCCCAGCAGCTAGCAGCAGCAACTCAACCCGCCGATCCACAATGCGGTAATAGACGCGCTGTCCTTCACGACGGTCGGCCACTATTCCCGCCTGTTTCAGCTCGGCAAGTTGCTGGGAGATGTAGGGCTGGGGGCGATCGAATAGAGCGGCAAGATGGCAGACACACTCCTCCTCGCAGCATAGCTCCATCAGAAGCCGCAGGCGAACGGGATGCGCCAACAAGTGAAAAAGATCCAGGGCCTGCTCGAAGCGCTCGTCGACTTGTGTCAAAGCCCCTTCCTCCCTCGCAAATATATGCAATCTAGTGCATATATTACTGCCGTCGTGTGTCGTTGTCAATGATTTGTGCCATTGAATTGACGCCTGAAGTCGAATTTGCTGTTATATATCAGCGAAGATTAATGTTTTCGGGGATTGTTAGGCATGCCTCTGTCCACAGTGCGGCCGCGCAGGCGACAACTGTCTCTGGTAGCGCCGGAGGTCGGTGAGCTTGCGAAGAGCTTCGTTCTCCTGTCCGATGACACGCGCCTCAAGATATTCGCTCTTTTGACCAAGGGCGAACTGTGGGCCTTCCTGGCCTTTCGCTTCTCTGTCCCACTTGCTTCGAGGTGCTTGAGGAGGCGGCGAAGGCTGAAAGCGAACGCTGATTAGTGGGTTGTGATTGGTGGTGAACGATCACTCAAAGGAGACTGTAGCAAATGCGTATGTCTGACGCCAACTTGGCCGAAGCTCAGCCTGGAGGTACAATGAGCCGGCTCTCTACCCTTGACAGGTTTCTTCGATCATGGATCTTCTTGGCCATGGGGCTTGGGCTCGGTTACATTTACCCTAACGTCGCGAAGTTCCTGGATTCTGCTCGCATCGGCTCGGTGTCACTGCCCATCGCGCTTGGTCTGCTCTGGATGATGTATCCCGTGCTGGCCAGGCGCTGGCGGCAGTGGTCGGGCCGCTCATCGAGGTGCCCGTGTTGATATCCCTCGTGTGCGTGTCCTTATGGCTGAAAGAACGTCTCTTCGCGGGCGAAGCGGTCTTTCCTCGTACGATTACCACCAAGTAGAAGCAGGCGGGAGATGGTTGATTCCATCTCCCGCCGACTCAGTGCCAATTGTTGTTATAAAGTGGCAACTATTCGAAGGTGAACTTGGTTACGCCGTACTGAACTCCGTGACCTATCTGGGCATTGTCAAACACTGCCACGCCGAAATCGTATGACTTCTTGGCATCGTCGAATTGCACGTCGGTCTTGCTGCCAGTCTGCAGTTTGCGGCTCCACTCGACCGTCCACATGCCATCCTTCCACACTGCCTTTGCTGAGATATCGCCGCGGTCACCGGCTAGTGGGGCGATAACAATGCCAGGGACCTCATCACCAGCTTTGTACTTGGAGTCATCGAATGGTTCCTTCTCTGAGGCCATTATCCAATACGGTGGGGCAGGCTTATTGCCCGGAAGAGCATATGGCGGCGTCTTTGAGCCCTCCTTGACGTTGTCGGTGTAGCCGCCTCCAGTCTTAGCGTCGGATTTCCTGCCAGCCTCTTCACTCTTGATGTCGTTGTCAAGGTACTGGTCATCGATCTGGCCGACTGGTGCTGTACGCACGGTCTTGAGGTGCCAAATATCGCCTAGCTCACCTTCGGCATTGGTGTACTTGAGCGGGCGATCGCGGCCTGGGGTCGTAGCGTGGCAAGTGACAGCGCATCCCTGCTCGTTGAATCCTCTTATGCTGTTGTTAACGTTCCACAACAGGGCGAGCTTGTCCTCGTATGCCTCGCTTCCGGGCAGTTTCTTCCACGACCCATCCTGTTGCTTCACCCATGGCTGGCGGCGTAACGATTGGGTCGGGTCTTTGTACTGGGCCAGGAAGTACACGGTATCCTGGGAGTACAGCGCCTTCAGCGTTACGTCTGTCTCGCCCTTGTTTATCCCGCCATTTACGTGGATGGTGACAGGTTTGGCCTTGCTCCACGCGTCGTCGACCTGTCCATCCAGCACTGGCGCCTTGTCTGCCTTCGCGGCTACAAGGTTGGCTACGGGCGGTTTTTCGGCTGGCGCGGCCTGGTGACAAGACTTGCATACGTCCCCAGCTCACCCTGCATG
>JAMDCE010000364.1 GCA_023489135.1 Chloroflexota bacterium | reverse complement strand
GCCGATGAGCGCGGCGATACTGGCCGCTGCCGATCGGGGAGTGGATATCAAGCTGGTGGCCGACAAGGGCACTTCCCTGCCCGATTTCGAGTATTCGTGGCTTCTCTTGCGCAAGGACCTGGCCGACTCCGGGCAGGTGAAGACGGCGGCGGACCTGAAAGGGATGAAGGCGGCCATTCCCTCCACGGCCAGCCTCGGCGAGCAGACCGTGGAGCTGATGGCCGAGGAAGGGAAGCTGGCGTCCAAGGACTTCGAGATGTCGGTGGTGCCCTTCGCGGACCAGCCGGCCGCCTTTGCCAACAAAGCCATCGCCGCATCCTTTGCGGTGGAACCGCTGGTGGCGAGGGCCGTGGGGAGCGGTTTCGCCGTGAAATGGATTCCCAGCAGCCACTTTTTCTCGGGCCGGGCTTCGAACTCGTGCATCTTCTACGGCGCCGCTCTGGTGAAAAACAAGGACCTGGGCCAGCGATTCATGGTCGCCTATCTCAAGGGCGTGCGCGATTACGCGAAGGCTTTCTCCCAGACCAAGGAAGGACGGAGCGACATCGTGAACATGTTGGTGAAGTACACTACCGTCAAGGATCCCAAGCTCTACGACGTTATGGAGATGCCGTACATAGACCCGAACGGTCTGCCCGATAGGCCGAGCATGGATGCTCAGTATAAGTGGTTTGTGGACAAGCGCTACTACCAGGGGAAAAAGACGTTCGACGAAGTGTGGGACCAATCCTACGCGGACTTTGCCGCGCAGAAGCTGGGCAAGCAGTAGGCCGGCGGCACGCCGGGTGCGAGAAGTACCGCTAATACTGAATGTGCGTGGCTCAGCCCTATATTAGACTGGGGCCTCACGCGAAGACGCGAAGCGCTATTATAGGGCGGATCCACCGCCAAATGGCATAAGCAGTTTAGAAGAAGGGCCGAGGCCGGCCCTTCTTCTCGTGGTGGCTGGTCGAGTGGACTAACCGCACATTTAGTGTTCTGCGCGCACGGTTCTACGTCGATAGGTGGACTTTCTCTTTCCCCGGCAAGTGTGATTCAACTCGATTCAACAGGTCGGCCCTTGACGCGGTTTTGGCGGCAAAGGGCTAGCGATCCAATCTCTTCAGCTCCTCCTTTTGGTCGTCTCCACGGTCGCCGGATCCGTTGTGGCCCCCCGTTTCATGGTCTCCTGGCTTGCCGATGCGGTAGGGCCGCATCATTTCGTTGTCTTCATGCTCGACGATGTGGCAGTGCCAGACGAACAGACCGGGACGGTCGAACCTGGCCTTGATCCTGGTGATCTGGCCCGGGTAGGCTATCACGGTGTCCTTGTAGCCCGATTCCCAGCTTTCCGGCAGCCGGACATTAGGGTTGCCGAAGGGCTGGCGGTTGACGACCTGGAACGTGATCTCGTGGATATGGATGGGATGGGCATCCTCGGTGAAGTTGTGGATCTCCCAGACCTCCGTGGCCCCGAGGGCCGGGTTCTCTGTGATGCGGTCCATCCACGCCTTGGGGACCCCGATTCCGTTGCCGACGGTGCCGAGCAGCGCCTCAGTTGGCCCAGTGTCGGGTAAGACCGCCGAGACCGCCTCGTTTAGGGATACCTGGCGGGTGTTGGTGGCGTTGCCGAGCGGTCTGAACCTGGGGAGCACCAGCTTATCGGGAGGGGTGCTGGTGTCCCTGGAAGTAGCGGCCTTCACTCGGAACTGCATCACCTGGCCGGTGGTAGCGGGATCGGCCGCAGCGAAGTCGACGTTCGGCGCGCCGCCGCCGAACGGCTCGTCAGGGCCGAGGTTGAGAAGGGTAATGGTGGTGCCTACCGGGACGTTCGTGAAGTCCACGATGCAGTCGGCTCGCTCGGCGTTGCCGAGTAGCAGCTGGGTTAGCTGTACCGGCGCCGGCAGGAAGCCTCCCTCGGTTCCGATCTGCCAGAAGGGCAGGCCGTTGTCGTTCTTGAGGATGAGGAACCGGGAGTTGCAGCCATTCAGGAAGCGGAAGCGGTAGCGGCGCTGTTCGACCTCCAGGAAAGGCCAGGTCAGGCCGTTGACCACCATGGTGTTGCCGAAGAATTCGGGGTTCCAGACCGGCGGCACGTCGCTGCCTGGGACGTATGGCCCGGCGAACCCGTCGAAGAACTGGCGAGTGTTGGGATAGAAGAGCGAGCCGTCGGCGTTGAAAGAGCGGTCCTGGATGACGATCGGGATCTCGTAGTACTTGATCCCGGGGGGGTCTCCTCTACTCGGAGCAGGGCCGGGTAGCTTGTGGTCATGCAAGTCATCGGGGCCGCCGCGCAGCAGGTAGAAGCCAGCGGGCCCGGCGTAGACGTTCAGGCGCGTCATGCCCAGCGAATGGTCGTGGTACCACAACGTCGCCGCCCGCTGGTCGTTGTCGTACCTGAAGGCCGCCGCTCCGCGCTGCCACCACCGGCGCAAGGGGTTGGTGCGTGACTCCCTGAAGATGTCGTGATACGTTCCGGTGGTGGCATAGCCGGCAGGGATGTTGTTGGCAGCAGGCAGATACCAGGCCTCGGGGTGTCCGTCGAACTCCTGAGCGCTGTGCCCGCCGTGCAAGTGAGTGATTAAGGGAACCGGACCGGTGTAGGGCCCCGGGGTGGTAGTGAACTTCGGGCGCTTGTCCCGGCCGTTGTTGCCACCGGGTGGGTTGGCCCAGTGCAGCGTCGGGTCCACCGGGAGGATATGGGGCAGGAAGCGGCCGGTGGCCTGATCCTTGAGATCGTTGATCCAGTTGACCACCACCGGCTTGTTATGACGGGCTTCTATGGTGAAGGCCGGGTAGTGGAACGTACTGGGATGGAGAATGGAGCCGTAGCTCCAGACGGTGGTGGGGGGGAAGCCTGGCGGCAGGATCTGACCTTTGAACTGCCTTACCGCGATCTGGTACAGGTCGATTCCGCCGGTAGCGGCCGCCGGCATGGCCGGCGGGATCACCAATGGCTGAGCGTACTTTGGGATGAGCGTGGGGTCTAAGGTGCCCCCGGGTATGGCGGCCCATACCCGCGGTCCTCCGCCCGTGGCGAACTGGGGGAACTCGGGGAGCGCTGTCACAACGAGAGCCATACCTCCAAGCTTGAGCAGCTCTCGTCTCGTGATTTTGCTCAATTGTCAACCTCCTTATTTATGGTCTGTGTGGAAAGAGCCTGTTGGGCTCCTGATCTGGGGAAAGGATAGGTGTCCGAAAGAAACGCAGCCGCGGAAACGAAATTGCTGCCCATCGTCAAACCCTACGCTCTGCCGGGATCCTGAACATTGATGAAAGGTGCGGAAAACCACTCCGGCGGGCCCTGCTGGATGGCTTGCGGCGTGTTCCATCCAAGGCCTACCCGGCCTACTTGCTGCAATTTTCGTGCCAGGAGGCAGCGGATGGGGGGAACCATTGGCATTGTGGTTTGGTCTGTTCCGCGGGTGCAACTTGGAAATGGCTCGATCGGCGCTCCGGTGGGGCTGTGGCCACCCTTAACTCGATGCGTGGCGAATGCTCACGAATCCGACCGCCGCCAGGGCAAGCACGGGCGCCATAACGGCGAGGGCGATGTTGATGGAGAGCGGACCCTCATTCAAGAAGCAAGCAATTTACCGCGGCAGAGCCGTTTTTTCTGGAGGTGGGGTTAGAGGAGAACTAGGCTGACACTATTCCTCGCCGGCCTCGCGCAGGGCCTGCGTGGAAAGGGCATCAGAGACTCGGAAGCCCGGGTCGGCCAGTCGCGCCAGTTCTTCCTTCAGAGAGGTCAGCAGGCCGCGCTTCTTGGCCGCGAGCAGGAGCCCAACCGTGCCGACTGGCTCCAGTCCCATTCGGTGGGCGGTGCGCCGGGCATCCAGGTCATCCGTGGCCACGCTGGCAATCCCTTCTTGCAGCGCTTGGGCGATGACCTCCTTCTCCCCCCTTCCCAGGTCTGGAAGCAAGCGAAGGAACTCGGGCCTGGTGATCGGACACTCGAGCAGCCAGTTGCCCAAGTGCGCTGCCAACTGCTGCGCCCCAGCGTCGGGCTTGGCCCGCACTTCCGATAGCACCTCGGCGGGCACCAGGACCTCCTGTACCCCCAACTGCAGCAGAGGAAGCCTGCCGAGCTTTGACAGGAAGATCAGCGGAGAGGCGTTGGTTATGCGCCGAGTCATTGGCCGGCCAACTTCCTGGCCTCCTCGATCTCCCGCGTGACCTCTTCGTCCTGCAGGTTGATCGCGGGGGCACCGTAGCGCCCGAGCAGGCCAATGAAAGTGACACGGTCTGTGCCCGCTATCTCGGCAGCGATACCCAGCGATATTTTGCCGAGCTCGTAGAGCTTGGCCGCAAGCAGGATGCGCGCTTCTTTCAGAAACTCCTGGTCGGACATCTTGAGCGCCTAATGAGGAGCGCATCCAGCCGTTTCCTTGGCATAATATACCAGGTCTTGTAGGAAGAGCAAGGTAGAACGTTGTTGCTGCCCACGGAGACGTTATTCTTTGGCGAGATCGCCCCTCACCCCCTACGGGGGACGGTCGACCACGTGGTGGTGCAAGACTGGAGTCGGCAGGGGGTTTGGAAAAGGCCCTGCTAGCGAACTTCGCGGTGCTCGGTAACCGTTCGACAGGTGGGGCTGTACTTGTTGAGCGCCAGCCTGGCGGGGTGGAGCTTCACGTTCTTTTCGGTGGGGTAGTTGCGAGCCCGACAGACGGTGTAGGCGAGCACGATGGGAATCCTGGCAGCTTTCTTGGTCATCTGTATCCCTCGAAAACGCGGCGCGTGAAGAACTTTCGCTTTCGGTTGTTTGCCGCAAGGATCGCACCATTTGCGCTTGGATGAGGGATGGTTCACGATTCGAGTAGTATTCCGCTCTCGGGCGCTTGAGACGCAGCATGCTGCGTCTCTACCGACGGGGCGATCCAGATCCACGATGCGCACGACGCCAGCGCAGGCTGCTACCCTATCTCCCCGGTCTGGTGAACCATCCCTGGGACGATCGGTTCCTCGCCAGGCCACGCTGTGCTACAATGCGTTACGGTGGCGGTGACTAGCTGTGATACGTGAAGAAGGGAGAGCAGGTATGAGGCTGGATACGGTCGAGAGACTGGTGCGTTTGGCCGGCGGGCTTGGGGCGGCGGTGTTCGTGGTTGGCACGTTCCAGCGCCTGGCGCGAGGGTGGCGCCGGCCTATGGGGCGGGTGTCCGGACCGGTGCCAGGGTTCGTCCGTGGATATGCCAGGGGAGCCTGGTGGTTCTACGTACCCGGCACGATTCTCGGCCTTGGGCTGCTGCGCTTGCTGTGGCGGCCAATCCGCAGGCCGCTCTCCTCGCCACTACGCGCCCTGGCGCTGGTCGTGGGCGCGCTACTGTACTTCCCCGGCCTGGCCATCATGTTCTGGGGGCGGTCAGCCCTGGGCGAGATGTACAACGTCTCCAGCGCGTTTGGGGCGCAGCTCTATGCCGAGCACCGGCTGGTCACCTCTGGGCCCTTTGCCCTGGTGCGTCACCCGATGTACCTGGGAGGGGCGCTGGCCGAGCTTGGGGCGCTTCTGATCTATCGCACCTGGGCGACCGCGCTCGTGGCCCTACAGATTCCCGATCTCGTTCTACGAAGCCGCCGAGAAGAGGAGGTGCTGGCTGCTCAGTTCGGCCAGCAGTGGGAGGAATACCGCGGCCGCGTGCCGGGGTGGATACCTCGCATACGGAGGTGAGGCGCCGCCAGGCGGCTCCGTTCCTTGACAAGCGACAGTCGACAGCTCGTTGCCGGCTGGAGAGGGAGGTATTCTTGAACCTAGGTATTCGAGATGCAGCGTTCATCATCGTCTTGGCCCTCATCGAAGTTGCGGTGACTGAAACTATCATTCGACTTCAACTGGTGGATATTGAAAGAGCGACGAGTATCCTGTTCATCCTGATATTGTTGAACTCAGCCCTGGTCATAGGCCTCCGCCGCCCGCGAGGGCGATAACAGGAGGGGTGAGGACCGCGGTACCAGGGAGGGTATCCTCTTCCGCTTCCGCTGAAACGGATCCTCGCCGAGCGGCGTAATCATGGGGCTTGGGTTTGTGTTACCGACCACCGGACCAGTTCCCAGCGAAACCCTGGCCAGAAGCGCTTTCGCGGCATGTCAAGAGTATTCCGCGCACTGGCCGGTTATCCACCAACAGCAATGAGCCTTGACTTCCGGCCGGCCAGCCACTATGATAGCGACCAGTCTAGCGAACGTCGCACTTGTAGGCGAAGCGGTGTTTTAACGATTATGCACGGGGAGATAGGGGAATGAAAAGGCAAACTCTGCGGCTTGCTGTTGCCCTGTTGTGCGGGCTGGGTCTGGCGCTGATGGTGTTGGTGTCGGGCGATCCAACGACGACTACGCTGGCTGATTCCGGGGTAGTCTACGTGGCTCCCGACGGGGGCTGTGACGCTGGGATCACACCCTGTTTTGGGAGCATCCAGGCTGCCGTGGATGCGGCTAACTCCGGGGATACGATTCTGGTGGCGACGGGTACTTACACCGACGTGCAAACTCTTATGGGCACGAAGCAGATGGCGCTGATCGATAAGAGCGTTACAGTACGCGGCGGTTACAGCCCCAGCTTCAACGAGCCGTCCTCCCCAACGTTATACCCAACTACGTTGGATGCGAATAAAATGGGGCGGGTATTTGTGTTAACCGGCACGGTCGACGTAACCCTCGATGGACTAAACATCACTGGTGGTGATTCGTTTTACGGGCAAGCAGGAGTAGGACCGCCCAGCGGTGGTGGAATTAAGGGCGATAACGTAACCCTTACGCTCAGCAATTCCTGGGTTTATGGCAATGGCTTTGGTGCTCACGGGGGTGGGTTATATATGACTTCCAGCAACCTCAGGATGTATGACAACACGATTACCAACAATAGTGTTGCCGGCGCTGGCGGCGGCTTGAGTCTGTCGGGAGGCACCGCCATTCTCGATAGGAACGTCATCCGTAATAACAGTGCGAGCGGGTCTGGAGGAGGGTTAGGACTCTCCGGTATCGTGACAATGACAAATAACATCATTGCTGACAACCGGACTCAAAACTTCGGAAGTGGGGTGAGTAGCGGTTACGCCAAGGTGCGAATGCTGCATAACACATTGGCACGGAACACAGGCGGCGATGGTGTAGGGATTCGCGCAAGCCACTCTACCATGACTCTCACCAATACCATCCTCGTCAGCCACACCTTTGGTATCTCGGCAACTGGTGGCACCGTGACTGCAGACGCCACCCTGTGGGGTAGTGGCGCATGGGCCAACGGGACGAACATGTCCGGCAACGTTACGAGCAGCGGCGACGTCACGGGCGATCCCGACTTTGTGGATCCCGATCAGGGGGACTATCACATAGGCGCAGCCTCGGCGGCGGTGAACGCGGGCGTGAACGCGGGGGTCACGGCGGACATAGACGGCGAAGACCGTCCGGTCGGGGGTGGCTACGATCTCGGCGCCGACGAGGTTGTGCATCGGACATATCTGCCGGCTCTGTTTCGGCTTTTCCCGTAGAGCTCTCTCCTTCCGCAAAACGCTGTGAGACCTGGACTCAAGCACTCGTTTTCGGTCGGTCTGAGGTTTGTTTTGCCCTTTCAGCCTGTCGATCAATCAGTCGGTGAAACAAGTATTGCTGACGCCTGTCGGCTGTGTTATACTTGAGCCGATGGGCGATGGAGTCCGCCCAAGTCCCGCAGGTGCGGGGTCTGAACTGCAACGGTGCTAATGGCTCCTACCTTGCACTGAGTATCAAGGTAGGGGTCTTTTTTTGTGCGCAAGCGCCGCCTTGTATCCTCCAGTGCAGCGACCACTCATTCAGCTCAGGAGGTTCAAGGTGGAGAACATCTGGTTCACAGCGGCCATCTGGGTGGCGTTGGCTCTCGCGGCCAGCCTCATCTCGATTCGAATCGGCCTTTCGGTAGCCCTCGTGGAGATCGCCGTAGGTGTCATAGGCGGCAATTTCCTGGGCCTGCATAGCACTGCCTGGACCGATTTCCTGGCCTCTTTTGGCAGCGTTTTGCTCACTTTCCTCGCGGGCGCGGAGATAGACCCAGTTTCCTTTCGCAAGCATCTGAAGCCGAGCCTGGTTATCGGCGCGGCGGGGTTTCTATTTCCATTCCTTGGTGCGATGGCCTTCGCCTTTTACGTTGCCGGCTGGGACCTACGCGCAGCGGAAATCGCCGGCATTGCCTTGTCCACCACGTCCGTGGCGGTCGTCTATGCGGTAATGGTAGAGACCGGCTTGAACGAGACCGACCTGGGCAAGCTGATTCTGGCCGCTTGCTTTGTCAACGACCTCGGCACGGTTCTGGCCCTGGGCATGCTCTTTGCCAACTTCGACATCTGGATGGTGGTGTTCGTGGCCGTCACGGGGATAGTACTGTGGCAACTGCCAAGGATGACTCGTTGGGTGATCGCCAACTGGGGAGGCCGTGTCAGTGAGCCTGAGGTCAAGTTCATTTTCCTGGTGCTTTTTGTGCTTGGGTGGCTGGCAAGCGCTGCGAAAAGCGAGGCTGTACTCCCAGCCTATTTGATCGGCCTGGTCGTAGCGGGAGTCTTCCTCCACGACAAGGTGCTGGTGTACAGAATGCGTTCCATCGCTTTCACCATGCTGACACCGTTTTACTTTCTGCGAGCAGGTAGCCTGGTTTCTCTTCCGGCGGTAATCGCCGCCGTCGGCCTTACCGCAGCCTTTCTAGCTGTAAAGATGGGCGCGAAGCTCGTGGGCGTTTGGCCATTGACGCGGGTCTTCAGAATGGGTATGCGGGAGGGTAACTACACCACGCTGCTTATGTCGACGGGTCTCACCTTCGGCACCATATCCGCCCTCTACGGCTTGACCAACAACATCATTAGCCAGCTCCAGTACAGTGTTTTGGTAACGGTGGTGATTGGAAGCGCGATTGTTCCCACTCTCATTGCGCAGACCTTCTTTTTGCCTGAACGAAACGAGCCGGAAAACGTCGAGGTGCCACTTGAGCTTGTCGAGAGCCAGGATGGCCTGGAGCCTGCTGGCATAGCAGAAAGATCTCGTGAGGAAGAATAAGCAATACGTGGGACTGATGCGCGATCTCGCAGCCGCTACAGTGGTGGGCGGCGTCTGGCCCATCTGATGGCATCTCCAAGAACTTATGATGGAGGCATAATTTGCTTTACACAAAGATTCTGGTACCTTTCGATGGATCACAAGGCTCGTGGAAGGCAATGCGCAAGGCCATACTGCTGGCCAGAGAACAAAGGGCCGAACTCGCGGCGCTATCAGTGGAAGAGAAGCTGCCTCATTACGCGGCGACAGTGGGCGAGGTGCAGGAGGAAGAGGAACGCCAAAAGGTCTACTTTACAGATCTTCAAGCGCAGGCGGCTGCCCTGGCTCGTGAGCAAGGGATCGACCTGAGCACCGAGGTCCTGGCGGGGCACGCCGCCGGGCATATCGTTCACTATGCTCGGGAGCACGGCTTCGACCTAATCGTCATCGGCCAGAGCGGGCATTCGGGCATTTGGGGCACTCTCCTGGGCAGCACGACGGCTCGTGTGGTGAGCCAGGCTCACTGCGACGTGCTGGTGGTGCGTTAGGAGCCGGGCATCCGCTCCCGATACTCGCGGACCGGGCCGAGCGTGCCCCGCCAGTGAGCCGAGGCCCCGTCTTGCCTTCTACAGCAACTCCGAGACTCTCTGCTCCGCCTCGGTCCTTGTCAGCAGGAGAACGCGATCCCCTTCTTGTAACACCAGGCCTGGGATGGGGAACAACACTTTGCCTCCGCGCAGCACCCCAACGCACAGCGCGTCTTCGGGCAACCCGAGGTCCTTTATCTGGCGCCCGATCGCTCCTGATCCCGCAGAAACCTGCTTCTCGACGATGGCCACCTCCCCTTCGCGCAGCCTGAGGAGAGTCACCAGTCCGCCGGGTGGCATCTCTTCTTCCAGCAGTCTCGCCATCAGGTCGGCCTGGTTGACGGCGATATCCACTCCCATGTCCTTGCCAAACATCCATTCGTTCTTCGGGTTGTTGACTCTGGCCATCACGCGCCCCACCTGGAATTCAAACTTCGCCAACGTGCAGGCAACGAGATTGTCTTCGTCCTCGCCCGTCACGGCGACGAAAACGTCCGCGCCCCTGATTCCAGCCCCCTCAAGGACTTTGGGATCGTCGCCATCGCCTTCGACAACCCTCGCGCCTAACTCTCGGGCAACGCGCTTGGCCACGTCAAGGTTCTTTTCGATAACTACTACTTCGTGCTTGTCTCGGATCAGTATCTCGACTAGATGGCGACCCACGAATCCGGCGCCAATTACCACCACGAACACGTCTTTTCCTCCTTGGTCAAGGGGAGAGCATCCCCTCCAGCTTCGACAGCGCCGAGGCCAGCGCGGCGACGAGCACTCGGTCTCCCTTCTCCAAGGAAGTCACAGGGTTCGGAATGAAGGCCGTTCCGCCCCGAATGATCGCCACGACCTGCGTTTCCCCCGGTATGGTCAGGCTTTTCACCTGGCTGCCGGCTACCAGCGGTCCTATCTCGGCTTCGACAATCTGCACCTCTCCATTGCCCACCGTTAGCACGCTGGTGAGGCTGATATACGTGAGAAGTTCGAAGATCTTGCTCGCCCCCCAGACGGTCGAGGATATGGTCGGAATCCCAAGCCGGCGATAGATGTCGGCCCGCAAAGGATCGTAGATACGAGTGACAACCCTCGGCACTTTGAAGCGATTCCTGGCTAAGGCAGCAAGAACGTAGTTGGTATTGTCGCCCGCCGTCACGCTGGCGAAGGCATCGGCCGTCTCTATGCCGGCCCGCTTCAGAACGTCCTGATCGAAGGCATTGCCTTCTATCGCAGTGCCCTTGAAGCCCTCGACCAGGCGTTTGAAAGCGGCGGCATTGCGGTCTATGATGGCCACCTCGTGCGCATCTGTCGATAGCAGCGAGGCCAAGAGCGAGCCCACACGTCCGCACCCAACGATCACCACTCGCATCTACTTCACCTCCGTTCCGTCTTTGTCGGGCTGCGACGCACAAACCATTTCCGCGCCTCGTCCGCCAGGAAAACGACAGGCCCGAACCATATTACCAGAAGCCAATCCTGGAGCCCCAGCGGGTACATTCCAAAGAAGTCGGCCAGTGGGGGCAAATACAGGAGGGCTAAGGTAAGAACTAGCTCGAACAATATCCCCCACAGAACCCAGCGGTTGCTGAACAGCCCGACCTGGAAGACCGATACCCTGTTGGTCCGAGAAGCGAACACCGTTCCAACCTGCGTCGTAACGATTCCCAGGAAAGCCATTGTGCTCGCCTGCAAATACAGAGGGTCACCAGGCGCCAGCGGCATCCCCCAGGTCCAGCCACCACGATACAAGACCCAGAAGAAGCCCGCCATCACGAAGATTGCCTCGATGATGCCGAAGAAAAGATAAGCGCGCAAAAGGAGCGGCGTGGTGAGCAGGCGCTCCTTTCGCGGCCTCGGCGCTCGTTGCATTAGCCCGGGCTCAGCCGGCTCCACGCCGAGCGCCAATGCCGGCAAGGTTTCGGTGCCCACGTCGATGGCGAGTATCTGCATCGGCGTAATGGCGAGGGGCACGGGAAACAGGGCGAAGAGGACGAAGGGCACCACTTCGGGTCCCAGGTGGGCGAAGATGTAGACCAGAAACTTGCGGATGTTATCGTATACTCGCCGACCCTCCTCGACCGCTCTTTCGATGGTGGCGAAGTTATCGTCCGCCAGAATCATCTGCGCCGCTTCCTTGGCGACGTCGGTGCCCGCTATCCCCATGGCGATGCCTATATCGGCCCGCTTCAAAGCCGGAGCATCGTTCACCCCATCTCCGGTCATGGCCACTGTGTCGCCGATGTTCCTCAGCTCGGTGGCGATGCGCAGCTTATGTTCCGGCGTGGTACGGGCAAAGATAACGTCACGAGTACGAAGAGTCTCTCGAAGCTCCTCGTCTGACATCTGGTCCAGGTCGGCGCCGGTCACGATGCGCGTGCCCACGCCTTTGACGAGATCGATCTTCGTGGCGATGGCCCTGGCCGTCAACCCGTAGTCGCCGGTTATCATATACACTCGTATCCCGGCTTGATGGCAAAGGCTGATCGAGTGAGCGACCTCGGGACGCGGCGGGTCCATCATGGCCAGGAGCCCGATGAAAACCAGGTCTCGCTCGACCTGCTCGACCTCGTGGTGATCGATACCTTGGGGCAAGGATCTGAAGGCAACGGCGAGAACACGCAAGGCGTCGAGAGCAAATTTGTCGTTCTCGTCAACTATAGCTTTTCGCAAGTCGTCCGTCAGCGGCTGAATGTTGCCGTCGAGGACGATCTGGTCGCATATCCCCAGAACCTCCTTGGGGGCGCCCTTGACGTAAGCCACGAGCTTGTCGTCTTCACGATGGATCGTGGCCATTCGCTTGCGGCGGGATTCAAACGGCAACTCATAGATCCGCGGTGTGGCCTCCAATTCCTTCCGGTAATCAAAACCTCCTTTCAGGGCAACTACCAGAAGCGCCGCCTCCGTGGGATCTCCAACTATGCGCCATTTCTCCGATTGTGAAGCCGGAGGTATTAGCCGGGCGTTGTTGCAGAAGCTGGCGGCGCGCAAGGGCAGGCGGAGGGCTTCCATAGCTTCAGCGGACAAGGGGATATCATCGGCGACGAAGCTACCTTGCGGCTTGTATCCGACTCCTGAGACGTGAATCGTCTTATCGTCGAACCATATCTCCCGCACCGTCATCGCGTTCTGCGTCAAGGTTCCAGTCTTGTCGGTGCAGATCGTGTTGACCGAACCCATCGTCTCCACCGCCGAAAGCCGCTTGACCAGGGCGTTCCTTCTGGCAAGGGTGCTTACCCCCACCGCCAGAGCGAGCGTCAGCGTCGGTAGTAACCCTTCGGGAACGTTGGCGACGATCATGCCGATGGCGAAGAGCAGGGCGTTGGACAAAGACAGTTGGGCCACGAATGTGCCGACGCCAAAGAGCACTAATCCAGCGATAAGGGCTACGGCGGCGATCAGCAAGGCAATGTTTTTCACTTCGATCTGCAACGGGCTCTGCGCCAGTTTAACCGACTGGGTAAGTCCGGCTATCTTGCCGAACTGGGTGTTCATGCCCGTGGCGAAGACTACGGCGCGACCGGAGCCAAAAGCGACTGACGTGCCCGCAAACACGATGTTGCGAATCTCGCTAAGGGGAACCGGGCGCTCGGGCTCGGGATCGGCGGTCCTGCGTACCGGCTCCGACTCCCCTGTCAGGGGAGCATTGTCGGTTCTCAGCTCGACCTCCTGGATGACACGTGCGTCGGCGGAGATGTTATCTCCGGCTTCGAGGAGAATCACGTCTCCAGGGACAAGCTCTCGCGCCAGGATTTCCCGGATCTCGCCATCCCTCAAGACGCGCGCTCTTGCCGGCAGAAGCTTCTTCAGCGCCTCGACAGCTTTTTCGGCCTGGAACTCCTGCACGAATGAGAAGATGGCGTTGATGATGATGACGGCGATAATGGTCCAGCCGAGGGCCGCCGAACCGGAAATGAAAGACAATGCGGCGCTGACCCACAACAACAGGGCAAAGACCTGGTAGAAGTTTGCCAGGAACCGCAGCACAAGGGGAGTCTTGCGCGCCTCTTTTATCTCGTTGGGCCCGTACTGCTCCAGGCGTCGTTTGGCCTCCTCATCGGAAAGGCCTCGGGGCGCAGCGTTGAGGGCTTGATATACATGGTCGATGGGAAGTGAATATACCGGTGCCAAATCTCACGTCCACACAGTTGATTCCTAGCCCTACGCGGATAGGATCGCTACTCGCTTCGTTTCATCTCGTTTCACCCTTCCGACGCTAATCCAAAGGGAAGCTTATCAAGGAGGTGAGCATAAGCCGTGCCACCAGGAATCGGAGGGAGCACTAGGGAGGGGCAGCACATTTTATTTCACACTGCCTCTTCGCAGATCTGTTCCCTTGAACCGGTGGGCGTAAGGCGCTATAATGCATCCAGGGAACCCGCGTCCTCGCCGCACCAGGTTCTTACCAGAGCATAGATCGGTTGTTGCTTCCGAAGCCATTCCTCGGCACGGGCACGGTCAATGTCGAATTCGATTTCTGTCACAGTGTGTGGAGAAACGTAGTGGCCGTAGGAGACAGCCTGCCGGTGCGCGTCGTCCTCTTCGTTCACGTAGCTAAGTATGTCGTGAGCGAAACGTTGGCAACACAGCTTTGCAATCCGTAATGCTACTTGGAATGGGGCCTTGTATTCGCCGAACCGATCGATGAAAGCATAAGGCTCCGCGAGTAACTCGTCGCGGCTGAGGCCAAGCATAGGGACCGCGACATCGAGATCGTCGATGCCTAGGAGGTCTTGTTCGGCCGCCGCGAAGCCGAGACCAATCCCTAGGCCTCGTGGAAGGGCAAAGAACACCATCTGGACAGCTTACCATTCAGTGGTGTGGTACACATCTCCACATGCGTCGGCTGCGGTGATCACGTGTTGTTCGTCAGCCAGCAATTTGTCGGCTTCCTCCCACTGAATGACGAGCCTGACTTTGGGCACCCATTCCTCTAAACCCTCGTACTCACCGTCGAGCCAGCGAACGCGCACTTTCCGCGAGCGGGGTGGACCCATTTTCGTCACTTCGGCGGGTCGTAGGGGGTCTCCCAACGTATGGGCGTGTTCTCGGTAACCGAATCGCTTTCCAATCATTGTGATGAACCATCTCTGCCCAACTGGATGAGCTAGTGCATAATCAGGCAACCTTTTTGGGAATAACAATATGTTCTTCGAGTTCGATTCCAAAGCATGCATAGACGCGCTCCCTAAGCTCCTGGGCGGTGAGGAGCCGATCAGGCTCGATCACCCGTCGCTTTCCGTGAACCCAATGTGGCTCCATCGGATTGAGCCAGGGGCTCTTGACTGGGAGCGGGCACACGATGATACGGATGCCCGCCCTGTCCCGCTTGACCAGCCGATTATGTTCCCGAATCCACGCACACACCTGGGCACTAATATGCCACGAGGCGTTGTCCCACACGAGCAACAGCGCCTTCTTGCCAAGTCCCTCAAGCTTGCTGCAGGTCCACTCCAGGAACGCCGTAGTCGCGTTACTGACTGGATGGCCATCCACGAAACGCAACCAAATTTCCTCCTGCGGCAATTTATCCAAGCGCGCCAACTGCACCAAGATTCCATAGCAGGCCAAGGCTTTGGGGTCGGGGTCATCCTTCGCCACCGACCGCTCAACCAGATGCAGCGGCTGATTGGGTTCAACCCAGGTGGACAAGTTCGGTCTAGCCAGCCGACTCCACCACGTCTCGTCCTCGAAGCAGATTACCCAATCCGGGTGTCCTGCCGCCAAACGAATCAGCCGATCGCGGGCTTTTTTTTCCTGGCGTACTCGGGGTCCGGACTCGTGATCCACTTCTTCGCTCGCTTCCAACGCACTCCAAGTCGAACTAGTGTCGCACGAATTGTTTCGTTCGAAACCCGCGTCGGGATCAATCCCTTCTCGAAACTCACTTCTGCCGCCAACTCTAGCGTCCATACGCTGGTCGATTTGCCAAAGGATCTGGGACTCTCGTGCAGCAGTGCGCGAAGTCTCTCCGCCCGTTCGGTATCGAAGGCGGCGTGGACAGTATGGGGAACTGACGAACCCTTCTTCAGTGATTCCAGACCGCGCTCGTTGAAAGCGCGGATGGCGTTCCGGCCGGCCTGGTCGGAGCAGCCCAGGTTATCGGCAATCTCGCGGGCATTCTGCCCTCGATCGCTGGCCAGCAAAATCTGGCAGCGGCGAAGCACAAAAGCATCCGATGAGCGCAAGCCGTTCTGCAACTGCTGGCGCTCCAATTCTGTAAGCTGTCGTATGAATATTGGCTCTCTCATACAACCAAGCATACATCTTTTCAAACGATCTTGCATGCTAATGCACTAGGACTAAAGACCGTACCTGTCGTTCAAATAGCTAACCAGGTGGCGTGCCTGGTCTGAATTGTCCTTCCTTATAGTTTCGACAATGCTTTCCGCATCGACTCGTATAAGCTCAGGCACGCCCTCAAGACATATATTCCAGGCCCTGATCACGTCATTGTCCAGTTCTGAAATGTAGGTCGGCGCTTGACGCAAGACGCTATTGCCTCGGAACGAAACCGATGCGACATATACCTCATCGACTTCCTCAGAATTTCTTAGGTAGGCCGCCAGCAAGTAGAGCCTGAGCAGTTGATAGAAAGGTCCACGGAAAGGGCAACCCGTGATAGTCGCCATCGCTGGTAAGCTAATTCCAGCTTCTATCATACGATTCCAATACTCGCGCCTGTTACTCCCTTGAGTCAGATAACATTCTAACGCTGCGGCTGACGCCGTGATATCCAGTCCGAGGCATCTTTGCCGATTAAGGTTGCCTTTTGATCGGAATCCTCCACAGCTGCCGTACTCACTCTCGGTGTACTTCCATTCCACGAGCGTCAATAAACTTCTGTCGGCATCTCTCCACCAAATAATCACATCAACCGATGTGCGGAACTGGCCTCGCTTCCCTTGTTTCGGCTCCCCGAGCCAGGTTGTGGCATCCTCGTTCCCGGTATATTCGAACTCGATTCCCGTGACCGCTTTTACTCCGGGTAGGAGAGGTTGTAGCGCTACACTGGCGAGATCAAGATTCAACCTGAGCGGAAACATCGTGTTGAAGCAGGCGACTTGTGAACTCTTGAGGTTCAGCGCTCCGGAGTGAACGACGACATCGTTCTTTTTACAATAAGATATCACCTCATCCGCGACGGGAGGATAGAACACTTCTTTCAAATGGCCCTGAGGGAGAATGTGAGGATAGGTGTATTTTGGACCTTTGCTCCAAACCCCATTGTCCAACTCCGGCCAATGCCGTCGCCTGTAATTTACCTGGCGCTCAGTTTCTTGCTGCTGGAACTTGTTTGGTGGCTCCACCCCTCCGCTGTCGGTCGGTGGGTTCTCCACTGTCTTCGTTTTCGATGGGTGGATACGAATCGCGCTATCTCTCCAGAGTCCAAAGCCGACATAGAACAGATCGATCCGCTCAGAGAATTCGAGTTTGCTCAAAGCGTCGATGTTCAGCAGTTTGCTATGTGGGTTATAGTCGACGAGAACGACCCCAAAGCGCAGATCCTTTTTGCTGCGAGATACACTAAGTGTTTCCAGTGCCGCCAGTTGGCGAGGGCCCTGGTGTATTAGTCCCAGTTGCACTTTTTGCCGGAGCAGGATCTCTGCTTCTTCAGCGAGACCTGCTATGGGATCCGGCAGGCTTTCGTAGTATCCTTCGAGTTGCTTGTGGATATTGGCGATATCAGTATTGAGACCGAACTTCACTTCGAGAAGAATCAGAGGGACAATTTGACGTGGTCTCCGACCCGCACTAGACCAGTAGACGGCGATGAGATCGAAACGTCCCTGGTGGCCTGCTGAGACTACCTGGCGGTCAATAACGAAGTACTCTGTGTTGAGTCTAGGTTCGCCGTTGTTGGCACGGATCAAGTTCTGCTCATATTCGATCTCGTTGCCGCCTTTGCCAATGGAGAGAATTCTCTCCTTGATAGCAGGTATAGCCCTGACAAACTCTTGAGTATCGGCCTGGGTTCCAAGCGTGGGCAGCTCACTGATAGATGGGACCTGGAATTTCTTGTGTATGCCAACTAAGTAACGATCTCTCGCCTGGCTGAGCTTCAAAAGGCTATAGCCTTTGTAATAGACATTGATGTAGTCTTCTCGAATCTCCAGGAGCAGATCCCGGTCACTCACGATTGCCTCAAGTAATGGCGCGAGTAATCCGTATTTCAGGTCGCGTATGAATCGATCGTCGAGCCCACGCAATTTCCGATCTCCATTTATAGAAAGGAATTGTCATCAGCCGTCGTAGCAGCCTGAGACAGTGACCGAGGATGGTCGCAGCTCAGCCAGACTGCGTATCAGCCGCACAGATGGTTATTGGTGAACAACCTTCGCTACCGATCCAAGTGATTTCTGAATCTCATTTCTTATGTGGGGCCATCGGTTGAGAACACGTTGGCTGGGATGATACATATCAACTATCTCCACGCCGTTCGTGATTCTTTCGATCTGGTTGGTGGCGTGTTGGGCCTCCCTGCCCACAAGTACAACAAGGTTTAGGTCGCTTAGCATCTTGAAAAGCTCGGGCAAGTAGACCATCCCTTCTCGTATGTCCTCCGAGCTAGCGGCTCGGATTCCCCTGTTGTCCCCGACATACCACGGTACAATGTTCCAAAGAATGGTCTTTGCCCTCGGAATGCCAGCATCCCATAGGAAGCCGCACGTGTTCCTTGCGGTTGGGTCGCAGTTATTCCGCGATATGAATCCAGATTCCACGGCCCTGGCGCCAGGGGCTTCGAGCAGGAATAAGGCTTTCGCATCGATCCCACCATCAAGGGAATCGAAGTAGGGTATTGTTTTATCGACGCCTCGCGCTGCCCTAATGGCATCTACGTATTCCTTGAGCTTTGCCATATGCGGCAAACCCAACATATCGAGGCGACGTTGCCTCTCCTCCGGGAAGCGCAAGGAATAAGGATCATCCTCCAGCTCAACCACCTTTTTCCGCTCCTCTGAGCTTGGCCTTTTGTTCACTAGAACCCAGGAACCGAGGCTAGTATAGTCGCTTCGTCTTGGAATGGGAAGAACGTGGTGTCCAAAGTCAGGGGGTGGACCCATTTGTCAAGACACAAAAGAGACGAATTCTAAGCTAGGACCTCCTTTCGTCTTGCTGCTTGCATGTTTACGATCCTAATCCTTGGTGTAGCAATCACCCAACTAGGCCACGGCCTAGTTGGGTGATTGCCGGGCGCCAGCCTAAGCGATTGCTTCTGCTTTCACCGACCCGCCTTCCCTGATATCCACCTCGCCGAAGTATATCTGGGCAGGCGTCCGATATCCCAGCGATTGGTGTGGCCGCTCGTTGTTGCAAAAGTCCAAGTAGCCCATCAGGCCCTGCCGGGCTTCCCTCTGGGGGTAGACTTTACTATTTTTCAGGGGTCAAGTTTACTAAGATGGGAGTAGGGCAACACGTATATAGGTAAAGAGGCTCACGAAAAAGTGCTTGCGCTAGACTGATTGATCGCTAATCGGGCGAACGGGAACGCCAGGGGGCTGTAGGCTTGTGCCTCTAGAGCGCGCCAGGAGGCGCCGGCAGGCACCACCATCCTTGGTTGGGTCGGTTCGTCAGTGCAGATAGCCTCGTCGCCAAGCCGTATGATCCCCAGACCTCGAACCGCTACTGGTGGTCGTGGTGCTCGCCTTGGTGCAGGAGGCCGCTCGCGGCCTCAGCTCGACTTGACCGGCGAGGCCATATGGGGTAAGGTAATCCCAGCTGCTGCTATGGAATGTCGCCCAAGCGACCTAGACTGGAGGGGCCACCATGCTCCGTCCTGACCCTCTCGAGCTTGACCAGCAGAACTGTGAGCTCTACCTGCGCATCGTCCCAGAGCATCACCCCCTGCGCAAGATGAACGACGTCCTCGACTTTTCCTTCATCCTCGACGTGCTTAAAGACCGCTATAACCAGTGGATCGGCCGTCAGGCCAAGCATCCGGAGCTAATGTGGCGCCTGCTCTTCTGCCAGTTCTACATGAAGCTCTCGGATGAGAAGGTATGCCTGGCGGCGCAGACCGACCTCGCCGTCCGCCTCTTCCTGCGCCTGGGCCTCCACGAGCAAGCGCCCCATCCGAGCACGCTGGCCAAGTTCCGCTTCTGGCGCATGGACTTGATCGACTACATCGAGATCCACTTCCGGCTGCTGGAACAAGCCGAGCGACTGGGGCTGCTCGACCGCGCTGAGCGGCAGATCATGGACACGAGCCACCTGCGCTCGAACACGCGGGTGAACTCGATCGCGGGACTGCTGCTGCAGGTGCGGGAGGCGCTGATCAAGGTGGTCAAGGAGATCGACCCGCACTATGGCGCGGAGCTAGAGGCGGCGGTGGCGGCGGATAAGCGGGCCTACGCCGAGGAGCGCGAGCAGCGGCGCAAGGAGGGCAAGCCCAAGCTGACCAAAGAGGAGAAGGCAGCGCGGGCAGTCGCGGTGTCGCTACCGGGGGGACGTGAAGAGTTGGGTGCAGCTACTGATCACGACGGTGGTGGTGAACGGCAAGCGGCTGACAAAGCTTCAGCGGCGCAAAGAGGGCCTGGAAGCGCCGCCAAAGGCGAAGTCTGCTCGGAAAGCGGCCTAGGGGGCAGCAAGATGATCCTTAT
>JAMDCE010000389.1 GCA_023489135.1 Chloroflexota bacterium | reverse complement strand
TGTCCCCCTTTTTCCTAGCCCCGTCACTACTTCTTCTTCGGACCTTTATTTGCCATAGGTGGTTTGCTAGGGCTCTTAGGCTTGTTGCCGCCTTTTTTTGACATGGACCATCCTCCCGTCTCGATAGCTCTGCTCTGCATCAAAGAAAAGAGCCCACCAGGAACGAATCCAGTGGGCTCCAAGCGGCTGGCGCCGCCGTGAGTACATCAAATATCGTTGATGGTCGAGCCTGCTTCAGAAGGCCCAAGTTAACTATAACACTTCCTGGGTATCAGGTCAATTATTGAAAGTTGTGAAACTTCATCCTAGCCAAACCGAGCTATTGCCTAACTCCACCATCGGTGCTATAGTTAGCTAGCTGACGGTCAAAAAGCTGATCGACGCCGAGTTAGCAAGAAGGTGTAACTGGCAAAGGATAGGGCTTGGACTCTTCCGAGGTGTTGTGCTGAACTCTCGGCATGAAGATAGTTGGAGGTGGAGTGGTGTCAAACCTAACGAGCATGCCAATGCCCAGGAATTCGCAGGGCCAGAGCGCCGTGCGTCTTGTGGGATGCACTACCGTCGCGTTGTTTGCCATTCTAATGATTATTGGCGTCATGATGTCCGGCTTCATCGTGACAGCCGGCAACGTCGGCGTGGTGACCACCTTCGGCCGGGTCGAAGATGGAGTACTCTATCCAGGCTTTCACCTACGCTTTCCCTTTGTGAATCAAATCCACCAGATCGACGTGCGGGTTCAGCCGCACGCCTTCAAAGAGATCGACGCGGCGAGCAACGAGCAGCAGAGCGTAAAGTTAACCGGCATGATGAACTACCACCTCGACCCTGCCCGTGCCAACGAGCTGTACCAGAAGGTTGGACTCGATTTCGCCACCAAGGTAATCGACCCTGCTTTCAGCGACTACATCAAAGAAGTCGTGCCCCAGTATAAGGCGAATGAGATCCTGCTCAAGCGGGACGACATCCGCCGCAATACCAAAGAGAAGCTGGCTAAGAATCTGGAGCAATATGGCATCATTGTGGATGACGTCTACATCAGCAACATTGCCTTCAGTCCCGAATATCAACAGGCTATCGAGCAGAAGCAGACTCAGCAGCAGAACGTGGGGCGCGAAGAGCAGGTGCTGGCTCAGAAAGAGATTCAGGCCAAGCAAAAGATCGTCGATGCCCGTGGCGAGGCCGACGCGGCCATCGAGCGAGCGAGAGGCGAGGCCGAGTCCAACCGTGTCCGCGCGCAGAGCGTCACGCCAGAACTGATCCGCTATCTTGAGACAACCAAGTGGGATGGCAAGCTCCCGCAGGTAACCAGTGGCGCTATGCCGCTAATACAAATTGGTCAGCCAATTCAGCCGACCGAAAGTAGTTCGTCCCAGGCTCCCGCGCCAACTCCCACCTCTCAGGGGCAGCGTAGATGATCGAGCTCATAGGTATCGCGCTGATAGTCGTCCTGATAGTTGTCGCGTCAGTCGCGTACCTCTTCGTCTATTACTTTCGCTATCGGTGGCAGTTAAGGGACCTCGAGCAGGAGAACCGCCGTCTTCTCGACCAGGTTCTCATGCTCGAGCGAGAAAACGACCTCCTACGTCGCTCCCTGCCTCCTGGCCAGGAAGGAAAGCTGGAAACCGGGAACGAATAAACGAAGGCCCGACTCTTCTCACCTCACCGTACTCTGGGGGGCAATTCCCCTCTCCCAGGGGGAGAGGGCTAGGGTGAGGGCCGTTCTGTTGGCTAATTGGCAAATGACCTGTCCACTCTGTGGCTCTCGTGCGAAGGCTAAGCTACGCCAGAGGCAGGGTGACGCAAAAAGTGCTGCCCTTCCCCACCTCGCTCTCTGCCCAGATTCGTCCACCGTGGGCCTCGGCGATGAGGCGGCTGATGTAAAGTCCAAGCGCCTGGCTTTCATGTGTGCCCGCGGTGCTTATGCGGTAAAACCGCTCGAAAATGAAAACACTCTTGACAGCCTGCGGAACGTGATGTAAGATGCTGTAGGGTCTAAGAAACGCAGTTTCCTCCAGAGAACAACCCGCAGCTTCCTTCGTCGATGCCTGGCAAAGGGTTGCGCTGTTTTGGGGGCCTGCGCCAGAATCGCGAAGAGGACGTTCGAATAGCTCCGTGGAAACAGACCTGGTTCCTGCAGTAGACCGTACGGCCCGCATCCTCTTGGCTTTCAAGTCAGGCAAGGAAGAGTTGGGCGTCTCAGAGTTGAGCAAGTCTCTCGGGATTAACAAGAGCACCGTTCACAAGATCATGCTGACCCTGTGTCACCATGGATTCCTGGAACGGAGTGAGAGTTCCAAGCGATACAGGCTCGGACACGCTCTCTTTGATCTCGGCAACGTCATGCTCGATGGCATTGATCTTCGGGCGATCGCCAGACCATACCTCAAGAGCCTCGTCACCGCTACTGGCCAGACCGTGCTGCTGGGCATTTTGGATGGCGATCGTGTGATCATCGTCGATCGGGAAGAGTCTCCAGAGCCAATGAAAGTGACTTCCCCTATCGGTTATCGCATCCCCGCGTGCGCCGGGTCGTTCGGTATGGTTCTCTTGAGTGAAGATGACGTCGATCGTCTTTTCGGGCCGGCAGGGCTGCCCTCTTTTACCAGGAAATCGATAAACAATCTCGATGCGTACAAGCGTGAGCTCGCCAAGGCCCACCAGCAGGGCTACGCAGTGGATGACGAAGAGTATCTCGAAGGAGTTAGAGCTGTTTCCGCGCCCGTGATTGGGCACGGTCGGACAGTCATCGCCGCCGTCACAGTCGTCGGTTTCGCAGCAAAAATGCCTGACGACCGCATACCCTTCATCATCCAGCAGACTGTCCGCGCCTGCGCCCAGATTTCATTGCGAATGGGAGGAAATCCCGGTACCTAAATCAACAAGCAAGGAGGCCGTGAATGATTGTTCCCCAGTTCGAGTACCTTGTACCTCAGTCCTTACAAGAGGCCTGCGCTTTGCTCGGCCAGTACGGCAGCAAGGCGAAGGTGCTGTCTGGCGGCAGCGACCTGATCGTCAAGATGAAGAATGGTCTGGTGAAACCAGATTACCTCGTTTCGCTCAAAAACCTCGACGAGCTCAAAGGCGTTCGCTACGAAGCTGGCACCGGCGTGATCATCGGTTCCCGAACCACGCATAACCAGGTCATCGCCAATCCTATTCTTCGCGAGAAGTACCCGTCGGTTTGCGCTGCGGCCGCCACGATGGCAGCCTATCAGATTCGCAACATCGGCACTATCGGCGGCAACCTCGTAAACGCCGTGCCTTCGGCCGATATGCCCCCGATTCTCATCGCTCTCGGTGCCCAGGCCCGTATCGTCGGCACAACCGGGGAGCGCGTCGTCCCTGTCGAGGATTTCTTCCTGGGACCCGGCAGGACTGTTCTCGGGCAGGATGAGATCCTGGCCGAACTCATCATCCCAGATCAGCCTACCACCGGCAGTAACTACATTAAGTTCGGACTTCGCCGCGCCGGCGCGCTGGCTGTCGTCGGCGTCGCCAGCAGCGTGACTATGGCAGACGACGTAGCCAAGGACGTGCGCATCGTCCTCGGGGCCGTCGCTCCGATCCCGATGGTGGCGCGCGAAGCTGAGAACGTTCTCCGCGGCAAGAAGGTCAGCAATGAGCTCATCGAGCAGGCGGGCAAAGTTGCCGCCGCGGAGTCCAAGCCCATCAACGACATTCGCGGCAGCGCCGAATACCGTCGGAACCTGGTCGACGTTCTGACCAGACGGTCTCTCAAGGCCGCTATCGAAAAAGGCCACGTTTAAGAGATAGGAGGCGAGAAAATGGTTACTGAAGCTAAGACAGGCGTTAAGCGCCACATTGTCACATTGACCGTAAACGGCGACGAGCACGTCGCACTCGTGAAAGTGAACACCACGCTCTTGGATCTTTTGCGTGAAGAGTTCGACTATACTGGAACCAAGAAGGGTTGCGAGTTGGGCGATTGCGGTGCCTGCACCGTGATGCTCGACGGAGAACCAGTCAATTCCTGTCTCGTCCTGGCCGTGGAGGCAGATGGCCATTCTGTGACTACCATCGAGGGCATCGAACAGAACGGCAAGCTCGATCCCGTTCAAGAAGCCTTTGTCAACCATGGTGCCATCCAATGCGGCTACTGCTCGCCGGGAATGATCCTCTCTGGCAGAGCTTTGCTAAACCGCAATCCACATCCCACCGAGCGCGAGGTCCGCGAGGCAA
>JAMDCE010000033.1:319-4212 GCA_023489135.1 Chloroflexota bacterium | reverse complement strand
AACGACAATTCCTTGCCCGTTCGCTCTATCAGCGACCTGACCGGATTTCCCGAGATTATGGATGGGCGGGTGAAGACTCTGCATCCGGCCGTCCACGGCGGAATCCTGGCCAGGCGAGACCTACCCAGCCACCTGGAGGAACTGGCCAAGCAAGGGATTGGCTTGATCGACCTGGTGGTGGTCAATCTGTACCCCTTTGTTCAGACGGTGTCTCGACCAAACGTTACTCTAGAGACAGCTCTGGAGAACATCGATATCGGTGGCCCCACAATGATTCGGGCCGCGGCCAAGAACTTTCCACACGTGATCGTGCTGGTCGATCCGCGAGACTACGATGCGGTTATCCAGGAGCTGAGGACCAACGGCCAGGTGAGTCAGAACCTTCGCCAGAGCCTGGCGGTGACGGCCTTTCAGCACGTCGCCAGCTATGATACTCACATTGCCGAATACTTGCGGGCTCAGGAGGAGTTTCCCGAGCGAATGACGGTAGACGTGGAGCGGATTCAGCCCTTGCGCTACGGTGAGAACTCTCACCAGCGCGCGGCGCTCTATCGCGAAGTGAAGATCTCTCCGTCTCAGGCCACGATAGTAGGAAGCCGGCAGTTGCAGGGCAAGGAATTGTCGTTCAATAATATTCTGGACGCGGACGCCGCCCTCGGGGTGGTAGAGGAATATACCGCCCCCTGTGTGGCGATCATCAAGCATACCAACCCCTGTGGGTTGGCCTGTGGCGAAGATCTTGTTGAGGCTTTCGAATTGGCCTACGCCGGTGATCCAGTCTCGGCGTTTGGTGGCATTGTTGGGGTCAACAGAAGTGTTGGCGCTGACCTGGCGCAGACTCTGACCCAGCACTTCTTCGAGGTAGTGATCGCCCAGGAGTTCGAGCCGGAGGCCTTGAGGATTCTTGAAGAAAAGAAAGGGCTGAGGCTCCTTGCGGTGGGCGAGCTAGTCAAAGGTACTTGTCGCGACGTGCCGCAGGTGGAATTGAATTGGAAGAGGGTGAGTGGCGGATTCTTGCTGCAGACGCCTGATGTTCTGACCGACGACCAGCTAGAGCTAGACACCGTCACCAACCGGAAGGCGTCCATGGAGGAACTCACCAGCCTTCTCTTCGCCTGGCGGGCGGTCAAGCACGTTAAATCCAACGCCATTGTCCTGACTAAGAACCTCTCTCTGGTGGGCGTGGGGGCGGGTCAGATGAGCCGGGTCGATTCGGTAGAGATTGCTCTGCGTAAGGCCGGCGAAAGAGCTGTGGGAAGCGTCCTGGCATCGGACGCCTTCTTTCCGTTCCCGGACGGAGTGGAACTGGCCGCCAAAGGGGGCGTGACCGCCATTATTCAACCAGGTGGGTCGGTGAAGGACGCCGAGGTGATCGAAACGGCCAACCGGCACAATGTCGCAATGCTGTTTACCGGACAGCGGCACTTCAAGCATTAATATGATTGAAGTAGATATCCCTCGAGCAGGAAAATATCTGCTCCGGCACGCCGTGTTGGACGTGAATGGGACCATCGCCTGCGACGGTCGGATCAGGCCGAAGGTCGCTCAGCGCTTGCAGGTCCTTCGCTCCTACATGAGTGTTTCCCTGCTCACCGCCGACACGCACGGCCGGCAGGCCTCTATCGACGCTCAGCTCGGGTTCCAGGCGGTTCGTTTGAAGGGCGCGATACCCGAGGACGAGGAAAAGGCCTCGTTCGTTCGAGCACTGGGGGCCGGAGAAACCGTGGCCATCGGCAATGGCGCCAACGACGCCATGATGCTTAAGGAAGCCGCGCTGGGTATCGCCGTCCTTGGAAAGGAAGGCCTCGCCTTCAGCACCCTGCAAGGTTGCGACATCGTGGTGAGCGACGTTGTAGACGCCCTTGATCTTCTCCTGGTGCCCAAACGACTGCTGGCAACTCTCCGAAGATAGGCCGCCTTGGTCCGGCCAAATCTGCTTGACTCAAGAGCTCTCGGTCTTAGTTATCGTTCGTTGCCAACTGGACGGCGACAAAAGGCCCGGGCAAAGGCAGGGACCGGGGATGTCCCTTTTGCAGCACCCGACTGTGGCTATAATCACCGGCGAACTATTGCGGTGAGAAGAGCAAAAGGGTGACGCTGTTGTCTGGCAGCGAGAGCTTCTGCTGATGGGTACCCGCGGAAGCAGCGCCGCTTTCCACCAGTTCCAGCTCGGCGTGGTCTATAGAATACCGGCCGTTGCTGTGGGTAGCATCGATGAGATAGCGCTGGAATGCCTGCTGTCCGGCAAGACCTTCGAGGCTGAGTTCTATCTCTTGGCTTCCTTCCGCTTGGAAAGGGTTGCCCAGGTTCCAGAGAAGGACGGCCACTTTGTCTCCTTGCCGAGTGGCGACAGCGCCGACGTGGGAACCGCCGCCGGTGACCGACAACTCCGTATCACCCAAGAGGCTCAAGGCTTTGAGCGCATTGTAAGAGGCTTTGGGGGCGCCAGAATTGGAGAGAACGCCCCACCGACCAGAGAAGGTCCGGTCATCGTTGGTGTGCGCATCTTTGACGGCAAACAACATCGAACCATCAAGTCCCTGCCGAGTCAACTCCGATGTCATGGCCGCGATGTACGCGGCCGCGTACTCCGTATCACTTATGCCATTCCAACTGGTGTCGTCCACTCCACCGTTGTAGACGCTCCACTCGTCCAGGAAAAGCTGAGTGTCACCAAGTTGAGGGAATCGCGAAAGCCACGATCGCGCCAGAAGCACCTGTGGCTTGATCATAGGGGGCTGAACGCCATAGAGATGCCAGGACAGGAAGTCGAACGGCAACCCCTTTTCCGCCACATGTGAGATGAGGGTGTAGATCCAGCGCTCTTCAAACCCGGCAACTCCCGGCCCTCCCACTTTGGCAGCGGGATCGGCCGCACGTATGGCCTGAGCGGCAGCATCGTAGAGCTGAAGGTAGGTTTCCAGGTCGGAGTGCCACGTGCTACTTAGATTGGGCTCGTTCCAGATCTCCCAGTACACGATACCCAGCTTGCGGTCCAGGTTGAAGTGCTTGACCGCTTCATAAACTAGGTTCCGCCAGGCGGCGAAATCAGCAGGCGGAGACTTCTCAGATCCATCGGCCGAGATAGCCAGGGGCATGTAGCTCAGGCTCATCAGCGGCTTCGCGCCCATCGCCAGAACGCTGTCGACCATCTGGTCCAGTTTTTCCCAATGGTAAGTGACGTTTCCGCTGGCATCGCGCTGGTAAACGTCGTAGTGATCGAAAAGATGATCGAGACGGATCATCTCGACCTTGAGGTCGCGCATGCGGGGTATCGTGTTCTCCAAGAAACTGGGATCTGGATAATAGCTCCCCTGAGCCAAGGACCGCTCTAGATGTCTCCAGGGGCCAAGTGCTCGCTGCGTGTGACCAGTGATTCCACGGTCAACTGCAGGGAACTGGGTGGAATCTGCGCCGGTAGCGTTCCGGCGGGAGGAATAATACCCAGAGGCACCGTGGAATCACTGGTCAATAGAAAGGCATCCATCATTTTCAAATAGAGCCCATCGGTGGACGAGCTCTGACCGAGAGTTCTGGGCTCCGTGACCTTGATCTGCAGCGTGTGGGTGCCCGCTTCGAGCAACACTTTTCCGTACCTGTACCAACTGTAGACATGATTTTCGCCCGATACCACGACCGGATCTATGGCTGGTGTGGTCCCGTCGGCTCGCTTCCACAACTGGTCGTCAAAGCGCCACAGGCTCGGCGAAGCCCAGTCCAGGGCGAATTCGCGACTCCAGAGGGTATAGATGGCCGTCTCGGGAACATCCACCTGGTAGGTGGCGAAGCGCCCTTCTGGTCCCGGAGGCACTGGACTGTAGAGGAATAGGGCTGAGGAGCCGCTCAGGCCTCCGTAGGCCACCGTCCAGGAGAAGTTGGACTCGCCTGGCTGT
>JAMDCE010000033.1:0-309 GCA_023489135.1 Chloroflexota bacterium | reverse complement strand
TGCGCCGCACGGTAGAGCTTGTGGGCAGATCCAGGTATTCCCGTCCCACCAAACCGAGCGAAACCCGGTATTCGGCGGGGAAATCGGAATGGTATTCAAACCGCGCCCGTTCAAACCATTGAACGATGACCGGCGGACCACCACCCCGGGCTGGGAGAGAGGACTCCTCGGAGATGGGGAAGCCAAACACGGGCAGGCCACCGTTTTCGCGCCAGAACCGGAGAAAGCCGAAACTCAAGGAGTGGCCAGTTTCACGGTAGAAGGCACTTTCTTCCCTTCCGGGGAAGGGCGGAACTTCGGGAAAGGCTT
>JAMDCE010000359.1 GCA_023489135.1 Chloroflexota bacterium | reverse complement strand
CTGGAAGGAATAGACAAAGAATCGCAAACCCTTATCGACGAAGCGGTGGAGTTTGCCAAGAACAGCGCGGCGCCCGCAAACGAGACGGCCCTGGAGGACGTTTTCGGGGACCTGACTCCCTGGGGGGTGCGAAAATGCGCGAGCTAGGTTACCGCGAAGCCGTTCGGGAGGCTCTTAGGGAGGAACTCCAGCGCGACGAGCGAGTCTTCCTCATCGGAGAAGACATAGCCATGCCCTTCGGAGGGACCTACAAAGTCACGCTGGGCCTCTCCGACGAGTTTGGCACAGATCGAGTGCGCAACACCCCCATCTCCGAGATGGGATTCTTGGGGGCGTCCGTGGGTGCGGCCATCACTGGTATGCGACCGGTGGCCGAGCTAATGTATATCGACTTCAGCGGCGTTGGTATGGATAGCATTGTCAACCAGGCCGCAAAGATTCGCTATATGACGGGAGGACAGGCCAAAGTCCCTCTGGTGATTCGGACTCAAGGCGGCGCGGGACGGGCCTCGGCGGCCCAACACGCCCAGAGCCTGGAGGCGTGGTTTATCCATGTTCCTGGTCTAGTGGTGATCCAACCGTCCACCCCGTATGACGCCAAGGGCCTGCTGAAGAGCGCCATTCGGTCTGACGACCCGGTGGTCTTCATCGAACACAAGCTGCTCTATAACACTAAGGGGCCCGTGCCCGAGGAAGAGTATACCCTGCCCATCGGCAAAGCCGACGTCAAGCGGGAGGGACACGATGCAACTGTAGTGGCGACATCCTTGATGGTCTTGAAGGCCCTGGCGGCGGCGGAGAAACTGGCCGCCCAGGGGATCGAGGTGGAAGTAATTGATCCCAGAACCTTATTCCCACTGGATCTAGAGACCATTGTTGAGTCGGTGAAGAAAACGGGTAAGTTGGTGATCGTACACGAGGCGGTGGGGAGAGGAGGAGTGGGAGCCGAGATCGCCACCCAGGTGATGGAGAAAGCCTTCGATTACCTCGATGCGCCCATCAAGAGGGTGGCTGCTCTACCTGTTCCAGTGCCTTTTGCGCCTCATCTGGAGAACTTCGTTATCCCCAGCGAGGAGAGAATTATCGAGAGCGTCCAGGATTTGCTGTGATCGGCCGTTAACCCTGGTAGGGACTCCCCGCCGTCGCCCTGCAGAGTTGACACCAAACATCCATCTTCTTCGCTGCAGGGGAGCTCCAGGTTATGAGCAACGACAGCTTGAGGTGATAGACAGAATCAAGTAGGGGCGGCTCGTGAACCGCCCAAAGACGCAGCAATCTTAATCGTTTTGGAAGCAAAGGAATGTCTTATGGCTGTTGAGATCACAATGCCCAAGTTGGGTCTGACCATGGAAGAGGGCAGCGTCACCCAGTGGCTGAAGGAAGAGGGACAGCCGGTCAAGAAGGGCGAGCCCCTCCTGGACACCACTTTGACCAAAGCCGCGGTGGAGATCGAGTCCCCCGCAGATGGCACGCTGAGCTTCGTCAGACCAGCCATCGGTGAAACGCTTCCCATCGGCACCCTTCTAGCCTACCTTCTTCAACCCGGTGAGGCGGCACCAAAGGTTGGTCTGGCGCCGGCGGCCCCGGCGGCAGCGCCTGTTTCGGCGGGCACTGTTGAGGTCCAGGCCGTCGCTCCGGAGCGGTCGCGAGAAGACGGCGGGCGGCTCTTTTCCTCTCCCGCGGCCCGCCGAGTGGCGGGCGAGCTAGGCGTGGATATCCGCCTGGTGCCTGGGACTGGACCCAATGGGCGCATTCAGGAAGATGACGTACGGGCTTTTGCCGAGCGACAGAAGACCGAGAAGCTTCTGGCCACGCCTCTGGCGGCGAAAGTAGCGGCCGATCGGGGAATTGACCTATCTGAGGTGGCGGCGGCCGGACGACGGATTACGCTGGCCGACGTGGAGAAAGCGGCTGAGGCTGGAGTGGCTGAACTAGTGCCATCAATTGCAGCGATACCCAGAGGTGCCCCTGCGGAAGAAGAGATTGTCGCACTCACCAGGCTGCGCAAGACCATCGGCGAGCGGATGCTGCAGAGCGTGACCACGGCCCCTCACTTCAATATTTCGGTAGAAATAGATATGAGCGAGGCGGCGAGGCTAAGAGAGAAGTTGCTGGATATGGTGAAGGCGGCGACGGGGAATAGACTCTCCTACACCGCAATTTTGGTCAAAGTGGTGGCGCAAGCCTTGGCCAGGCACCCTATGGTCAACGCCTCTTTCGACAACGGTCAGATCAGGCTGCACAAGGAGGTCAATGTGGGAGTGGCGGTGGCCGTTGAGCCAGGCTTGCTAGTGCCAGTTATACGATCTGCGGACAAGAAGAATCTCATCGAAATCAGTCGGGCCCTCAAGGATCTGCAGGACAAGTCCAGGGATTTGAAGTTCAAACCCGATGAGCTCACGGGCGGCACTTTCACCATCTCGAACCTCGGCATGTTCGGCATCGACGAGTTTACGCCCATTATCAATCCCCCCGAGAGCGCGATCCTGGGTCTCGGGCAAATAGCTGATCGTCCCGTGGCAAAGGATGGGCAGGTGGTCATCAGACCCATAATGAAGGCGACGCTGTCCGTCGATCATCGAGTTCTGGATGGCGCGACGGCTGCTCCCTTCCTTTCGGATATCAAGCGGACTCTGGAAAATCCCTACCTTCTACTCTAGGGTACAAGCGAAAGAGCGCGACTATGACTGAGTAGAAGTTTCGTGGCTCTAAGAGGAACCAGGAATGAGATAAGGGCACTCCCGCATGGGAAGCGCCCTTATCTTTTATCTACAAGGTAGATTGGATGACCCGACTTGGGTCCTTTCAATTTCTGTGACCAGCTGCAATCACCCAACCTGCCTTGAAGTCACCGGTTGCCGATCCCCCCATCGTCTTGGTTGGTTTGATGGATCTTAGTTGAACCTGAGTCCTCGGTCTGCCTGATCCATTCGTTCGTCCCCGGCTGCAGATAGCCAGCGTAATAGGGCTGAAGAAATGACGGGATTCTTCTGAGATTGCCGTCCGACCATATGGCGAGGTTGGCATAGGCCTCCTGGAATGGGTTGTAAACCAACACTCCCTGGTCGGGCCTGGCGGCCCTCGCCAGGTCTCCTCGCGCTATGAGATTGGCACCATGGTCATGGGGGTCCGCGTCGAACCAAAGGTAGATTAGACTCACCGCGAACTTCAGTTTTTCCAAAGGAGGCTGGTGATGCAAGTTAGCGTGCGCATACTCGTGGAGGAAAACGGGCGGGCTGTAGCGCGAGACCGCGACGCTATCTGCCGCGGGGTCATAAGCGCCGGCCCATTGATTGCTTTCCTCGTACCGCAGGGGCAACCGGTCCATCCACCTTTGAGCCTGAGGGTTGATGCCATAGAGCTCGAAGGATAGGTCCCGCATTTCTTCTACAGAGGTGACGCCATAGCTATCCCCAGCCGAGACGGCCGTCTCCAGGCGATACGAGGACGCTTGCCCCAGCGCCTGGTTCAGCATGCTGTAGGCTTGTATCGGGAAGAGGCTGCCGTCCACCATCCCAATCAGGACCACCGGCCCAATTACGACCGTGAAGAATAGCATCATTAGTCCAGCTAAAGCCATGACCTTTGCCAACTTTGCCAGACCGCCAAGAACGGCGAGTTTCCCTCGGCAACGCTGCTTCGGTTCGGTTTCCCCCTTCGAAATGCACCCGGCCCCCCTACCTGTTGCCAGCAAAGAATATGTTCTCGTTCGTTCCACTGGGTTCCTCCCGAGTCGCCGTAAGATTCAAATTCCGTGAACATCACTACTAACGTAATCGGCGGGTCGACCCGATTCACTCACCGCCCATAGGTCCTGATGCGACATAGCACGTTTAGGGTAAGCGTGGCATGAGAACATAGTACCCCCCGCCTTTTCTCGGTTACCCACTGCGGGATGGTGGGAAAATCGGAAGACCAGCTTGCTTCGCCGGCCGGCTCTGCTAAGAACCAGGGGCTGAGATTCGATCGCCAGGAGAAACCTGAGCAACTTCCGATTTTTGGTATAACTGCCGTTGGCCCAGGAGGCTTTACAGGCAAGATCTCTTGAGCGATAATGAATTGAGAGTGCTAGAAAACACTAGTCCGCTTCAGGTCCCAACCGGTTCAAGCAGCCCACAAAGACGTAATGGAGGGAATCGATGACGAGTTCTAGCGACCAAAGGATCGGGAGTGATGGACACGCAGACGTGGCTATCATTGGT
>JAMDCE010000103.1:4560-20175 GCA_023489135.1 Chloroflexota bacterium | reverse complement strand
CGAGTGGCAGGGCAGATTGAGGGTGCTCTGCGTATTCTGATTCAGCGCCTGCGGAGATATCACAAGGCAGACATTGCTACGAGCGGGCTCACTGTGCCCCAGTTGGGTGTGCTGAGTGAATTGGTCGAGGCAGACGGGTTGAGCCTGAATGAGCTGAGCGAGCGGATGCGATTGGCCCACAGCACAGTCTCGGGCATTATCGATCGTCTGGAGCGACGAGAGATGGTAGTGCGCCGGGCGGATCCTATTGATAGGCGCTTTATCAGAATTTACCTGTCTGACCCCATCAAGACCTACGTTCAGGAGGTTATGCCGGCGCGCAGGCTTGGGCTTCTAGTGGAGGTTCTGCGATGCGTGGGACCCGAAGAACGGGCGGTCATCCTGGAGGGGCTCTCTTTACTATGTGGGGTACTTCGGGCATCTAAACCACAGGAGGTAGTAAGTGAACGCAAATAGTGACTCATCCACTGCAACTAAGGATCAGGCTATAAATTCCGCCAGATCGCTGTCCGAGCGAACTCACACAACGGGATCGCCTCCTGGACAATCCCGTGACGGGCAGCAGATGGAGGGAAGGAGTCGTCCTCGTCTTCGTCGCATTCTCGTGCCGATCGTGTTGGTGTTGGTCGTCATTGGGGCTGCGATCAGTTACCAGTTCTGGTACAACGATGCTTTCTTCGTCTCAACTGAGAACGCGAGAGTGGCCGGGGCTCTCATACAGGTAGGCGCTCTCAATGCCGGGCGCATCGAGAGCGTTACTGCTGACGTTGGCAGCCGGGTCGAGCGTGACCAGTTGGTGGCTACCCTGACTCTTCCATCGGTTGTCAGCATCGCGCAAGGCACTTCTAAGATTGGCTTCGGCAACACGAGCGATCTGCGAGTCGAGGTCCGATCCCCTATCAACGGAGTGGTCGTGGCTCGCCAGGGTGACGTAGGGGACGCAGTTTCTCCTGGTCAGTCTATCCTCACAGTAACGGATCCGATTTCTCAATGGGTACTGGCCAATATCGAGGAGACAAAGATTGGCCGGATAAAGCGAGGGCAGCCGGTCCAAGTCCACGCTGACGCGCTCGATCGAACTTTCTCAGGGCACGTGGATACGATAACGCCAGCGACCGCTGCAACTTTCTCCCTGCTGCCTCAGCAGAATGGTTCTGGGAACTTCACAAAGGTTACGCAGTTGGTTCCTGTGAAGATATTGGTAGACACTCAGGGCCAGACCTTGCCGCTGGGTGGCTCGGTAGAGGTGCGTATCCGCGTCTCTGAACCTGAAGGGTGGTTATCGTGGCTACGCTAGGAGGGTATGCCGCTCGCTTGAAGCATCGTACCCTGGCGTTGGATTACCAGTGGCAGGCGCTGATCGTAGTCATCGTCGGGTCGTTTATGGTGATGCTCGATACCACCATCGTTAACATCGCTCTACCGAGGATCACGAACGTCTTCGGCGTTTCAGTTGACCAGAGCCAGCTAATTCTCACGGGCTATATGCTGGCACTGGCCGTTGTCATGCCTGCCGCTGGATACTTGACTGATACATTCGGCACCAAGCGAGTGTACTTGCTGGTGATGGGTTTGTTCACCCTCGGCTCCGCCCTCTGCGGGATGGCGTGGGATATCAACAGCCTCGTTGTCTTTCGGGTAATTCAGGGACTGGGTGGCGGTATGCTGATGCCGCTAGGAACGACAGTCATCTACAAAGCCGTTCCCCCGCACCAGCGAGGAACAGTCATGGGCGTTTTCGGCCTGCCTCTAATCTTAGCCCCTGTGTTGGGGCCGACGTTAGGCGGCTATCTCGTCGAGTATGTCGACTGGCGGATAATCTTCACGCTCAACATCCCTGTAGGTGTCTTGGGGTTGCTACTCGGCGCCACGCTCTTGCGCGAAACAGAGCGCCGTCCAGGGCTGCATTTCGACACTCCTGGCTTCCTCCTCTCCGCAATCGGCTTCGGCGGGCTGCTGCTTGGTCTATCTAAAGGCGCTGGAGATGGGTGGACCGCGCCTCATATAGTAGCGTACCTGTTTGTTGGGATTGCCGCTCTGGTGATATGGGTGGTACTCGAACTGCACACAGATGTTCCGCTTCTCGATCTGCGCGTCTTGAAGAACAGCACCTATGCGCTCGCCACCGGTGTCACATTCATCTCAACCATCGCCATGTTTTCCTCGATGTTTCTGCTGCCGCTTTTCCTGCAGAACTTGCGGGGACTGGGCGCGCTTGAGAGCGGTTTGCTGACCTTTCCTCAGGCGATGGCCGCAGGCCTGATGATGCCAATTTCTGGGCGGCTTTTCGATCGCTTTGGACCAAGGCCGCCGGTCATAGCTGGAATGCTGATCATTTTCTATTCTACCTGGGGCCTGGCCTCGCTTAATCTCGCAACTAGCGATAGCGAGTTGAGATGGCTGCTGATCGTACGAGGCGCCGGCATGGGACTCATAATGATGCCGGCTATGACAGCCGCAATGAACACGGTCCCGCCGCATCTCGTGGCCCGTGCCTCTTCGCTCACTAACGTCCTGCGCCAGATCTTCGGTTCGTTTGGCACCGCTATCTTCGCGACGCTGATCCAGATGCGGATGAACTTCCACGTGGGCATGCTGGCGCAGACTGTGAGGCCAGATTCACTCCCCGTGCAAAACACCATCGCTGGGATTCAGCAGGCGCTGCTCCACCAGGGCGCAACGCTGGCGCAAGCAAAGGCAGGCGCTATTATGGCCCTGGGACAGCAGGTGGCAATGGGTGCAGCAGTGCGAGCATACGATGACGCCTTCTTGGTATCAGCGCTTGTAATGTTGGTTGGCTTCGTTCCCGCAGTGTTCTTGACCAGCACGGGGCTGCAAACCGACAAACGAAAAAGCCCGATGTCGACGGAGGAGGAAATAGAGATCGAAACGGAATTAGGGATGGCGATGGAGATGGGATGATTCGCGACAGGGCGCGACAGGGCGCGACAGGGATTCACGGTCATTAAGGTGCTGATTACGAACACGAATCGGAGGTGAATCTTGAACAATAAGCGATTGATCGGAATTCTTACTGGAGTCTTGCTGCTATCTATACAAGTTTCTGCTTGCACTTCGAATGGGCCATCAAATTCAGGAAACACACAGCCTGCAGCGCAAGCGGCAGTTCCTGTCCAGGTAGTTGAGGTCAAGCCCGGCAGCATCGCCTCATCCTTAAGCTATACAGGCGACGTCAAGCCCAAAGCGCAAATCAGCCTCTCGACCAAATCCATGGGGCGAATCGAGGAACTCAGCGTCGACGTCGGCAGCAAAGTGAAGGCAGGAGAGGTTATCGGCCATCTTGATAGAGCCAGCCTGGAAGCACAGCTAAAGCAGGCTGAAGCAGGTCTAGCAGCAGCCAAAGCCAAACAGGCACAGTTGGAAGCTGGACCTCGAGATGAGACGCTAGCGCAGGCAGAGGCCAATTCGAGAGCAGCGCAAGCAAGGCTGGCTCAATTGAAGGCGGGTCCGACGCCAGAACAGCTCGACGAAGCCGAGACCGCAGTGCGGGTAGCGAAGAACCAACTCTACGCCGTACAGGCTCAGGCCGATGCAATGATTGGCAGCAAAGCCGTTGCCTTCGGTCAAGCAGTGTTCACCAAGGATATGAAAGAAGCTCAATCGGGAACAGCCTACGAGCAAGTTAAACTGGCTGAGGCACGCCTTGCCGAGTTAAAGGCCGGAGCTACCAAAGAACAACTGGATCAGGCACAAGCAGCAGTAGATGCAGCGCAAGCACAATTAGACCTGGCCAAGAATCCCTTTACCAAGAACGATTTCGATGCAGCGGCAGCGGGGGTGAAACAAGCTCAAGCTAACATAGACCTTGTAAACACACAGCTAGCCGAGACAAACATCGTCGCTCCCGTAGATGGCGTTGTTTCTGATAAATTCTTGTCAGTTGGCGCGCTGGCAAATCCTCAAGTGCCAATATTGAGCATTATTTCATCTGATCTTGAGGTAGCGGTATCGATAGAGGAAGCGCGCGCCGGACAGATTCGTGTTGGACAGCCAGTTTCGATAACTGTGTCAGCATATCCCGATAGTTCATTCGCAGGAACCATTTCCAGCGTTTCTCCTGCTGTCGATCCTCGAACACGTACTTTCACAGCAAAGGTTTCACTTAAGGATCAAGAAGGCAAACTAAGGGCGGGAATGTTTGCAAAGGTGAGCATCAACCTTGATGCAAAACAGGGTGTGCTAGCAGTGCCCCAGCAAGCTGTCGTCAAAAACGGCGCCAACAATACTGTGTTCGTCGTCGCTGATGGCAAAGCCCGCCAGCAAAAGGTTGAGCTGGGGATAAGCGACGGGCAGAACGTCGAGGTGAAATCGGGCCTCACAGCCGGAGACAAGGTCGTGATTGGCACCGCCGACCTCAAAGATGGCGACGGCGTGGTTGTGAAGCAGTGAGTGCATCTTTCAATCCGCTACTTTGCAACGCGTCTATCTGCGAATCTGTAGCGTCGTAGGAGCGAAATGGCAACACCTGTCGCAAGAGAAGATACGCTTTTTACACGAAACTTCCTCCTTATATGCTTAACCACCCTAATCAGCTTTATTGGTTTCTACCTACTGATTCCAACACTGCCGGTTTACGTTCTCCAAATTGGTGGTCACGCGGCCGATGTCGGCTTGGTGCTTGGATCGGTTACTATAACATCGGTCGCGTTCAGGCCACTGATCGGCATCCAGTCCGACCGACGTGGACGACGGGTCATCTTGTTAGCTGGATTAGCAGGCTCTTTCATCGCCATGGCTTTGTATCTCTTTGCGACAACTATTCCGTCCATGGTGGCCGTCCGCTTCTTGCAGGGGATAGCCTGGGCAGCTTCCACTACCACCTTGACCACCTTGATCGCCGATATTGCGCCGCCCGCGCGTCGCGGTGAAGCTATCGGTTATTTCGGAGTGTCCTCCAACCTCGCGATGGCCGTTGGCCCAGCGCTCGGGATGGCTATCATCAACAGTCAGTCGTTTACCACCCTGTTTCTCGTGTGCGCTGTCCTCGCTTTGATTGCCGTCATTACAGGTCTGGCTGTCCCTGAGACCCGACGAGCTAGAAATGAGCCTGCTGAGGTTCATGCCAAGCCAAAGACATCGTCTTTTAGCTCAGAAGCCATTTCCCCTGCTATCGTCGCGTTTCTCGTCACTATTAGCTATGGCTCCATTTCTGCGTTCTTACCTCTGTACGCCAAAGGATTTGGCGTCGACAATCCAGGTTTGTTCTTTACTGTCTTCGCCATCGTGCTTCTCCTCAGTCGCCCCCTTTTTGGTCGTGTGTCAGATCTGTACGGACGGGGCGCAGTGCTCGTACCAGGAATCGTCCTGATGGCTGCCGGCTTGGTAGTTCTTGCTTTGTCGGGCACTCTTTTCGCGTTGGTTCTGGTTGGCCTTCTTTTCGGCCTAGGATTCGGTGCGTCGCAGCCAGCGCTGATGGCATTGGCCGTGGATCGAGTTGATGGCCCAAACCGCGGTACGGCGATGGGCTATTTCACGGCGGCCTTCGATATGGGCGTGGGGGCTGGCGCCATAGTTATGGGTTTATTGGTGCAGTTCGTCGGATACAGCAACATATTCCTGATTGCTGCTGTTGCGGCAATCTTTGGGCTGGTTGCCTTAGTGTCGAAGGAACGGGGGCGCGTTTTTGGTCGGGCGTCGCGGCCTTCAAGTGGCAAGTAACGCTGGATGGCAATTCCCGAGACCCCACAGCGTTCAAGCAAAGCGTGGCCCCTGCAACGCAGATTCCTAGGCCCTTTGATGCGATTGCCGTCGGCACGCAGGATGGGGGGGTGGAGGCACACTTCTTGCATCTTCGTCAAGCGCGTACCTACCGGTGCGTCACCGGTTCAACTCAGATTACGGAGGAGATAAAGATGCCAGTTCAAACTCCACAAGATTTGTTCGTGTGGCTGCTCAGCGATGTCCGGCAGCGCGAAGAGCGCGCGAAGCACATATTTCAGGAGATGAGCCAGGCCGCCCAGGACCCAGACATCAAGGAGACCCTGGACTCCTGGGTTTTCCTGGAGGACAAGACCATCAATACGCTCGACCATTGTTTCAAGCTCATCGGTAAGCAGCCTATTACTCCCAGCAGCCGACTTCACGAGGTCTTCCTTGAGGACTTCCGAAGGGAACTCAACGAGATACAGCAGCCGCTGGCGAAGGCCCTCTACGTGGCTTCCAAGGCCAGCCAGCTGATGCACCTCCACATCGGGGAATACGCGGCTTTGACAGCGATGGCCGACATCACCGGCCACTACAGTGTGGGCGCGCTAATCGAGTCCTGCCTTGCCGACAATCTTGCCTTCGTTGAACGGGCGCGCCGTCGAATCAGGAACGTCATCGAGATGGCGGCTCCGATGCGGAAGGCCGCGTAGCCCAATCGGATGAACTATCGTGCGGGGCGCTCGGTCCCGCACCTTGCATAGGAACCGCTGACGTACCGTGTGGTGAGCCGCGCGGAGGGACCTAGCTCCCTCCGCGTCTTCTTAGCCGCTCTCTACATTGTAGTGAAAACGGCCATTGGCATAGATTATGCTTCTGGAAATGCAGCGGACAACAAGCGTTAACGCGAAGTCTGGAGATGCGCTGGCGCAGGTTGGCCTCATCCAAACCGTTCGGTTCAGGCTTCGAGGTGGACGCTTACAACGGAGTGAAGAAACTGGAAGGAGAGAATATATGGCGGCTCCTGCTGTGCAAGCGGAAAACTGGTGGGCGCCAGTACTGCGTGGCATTGTAGCCATCGTGTTTGGCCTGGCAGTTCTCATTTGGCCAGCGTTCGCACTGTTCACGTTGAAGATACTGGTCGTGCTATTCGGCGTCTATGTATTGGTGGATGGCATATTGGCAATCATTTCAACAGTCAGGGCAATGCAACAAGGAACCCCGTGGTGGTCGCATCTCATCGAGGGTGTGGTCGGCATAGTAGTGGGTTTATTAGTCATGTTCTGGACTGGAGTCACTTCATTAATCCTGATCTTTGCCATCGCTATCTGGGCCATTATCACTGGCTTCTTCAAAATCATCGCTGCCATTCCATCATCTGATTGGCTGATGTTCTCGAGCGGAGGCATATCTGTGCTCTTCGGGTTGCTGCTCATATCAATTCGGGATAGCGATGTATTGACAGTCATACAAGTCATCGCGGCATACGCCCTTGTGTTCGGATTCCTGCAGTTGGTAAACGGCTATCAATTGCAGAGCAGACGCTAGCGGCGTTCGGCAACTCTTCTTTCGTTTCCCAGAGCCAGATAGCATCCTGGCTGTCCTGTAAGCGACGGCACAAGAATCCTCAGCATCGCCGTAACAATCGTTCCGTCCACTTCGGAGGTCGACGGGCAGAGGCCGAAATAGTGGGAGCCATTCAGCCTTTCTACCAATGCGACCATCTGATATACTAAGCAACCATGAGGGTAAGACTGCCTGTTCGCCGTCAAGAAACAAGTCCAGCCATTCCCGCTGTTCCAATCAGCCATCTGCCTCATCTACTGCTTGGTGGCTTGACGTTAGTCGCCTTTGGGTTGCGCGTATGGCACCTGGGTGACCAAAGCTTCTGGCTGGACGAAGGGTTCAGCGCATTCGCTGCTTCGCAGCCTGGCGTCTTATCTTTGCTCACCTTCATTATGGGCCAGGATAATCATCCCCCGCTTCATTATCTCATTCTTCAGACCTGGATTCCTTTCGCTGGAACGAGCGAGTTCTCATTGCGTTTTGTGTCAGTCGTGGCTGGAACTCTGTCTGTCCCTTTGATTGCCCGCCTCGGCACTCGCATTTTCGATAGGCGTATCGGCTTTGTGGCAGCAGCGTTGCTGGTTATCTCACCGTTTCACATCTGGTACTCTCAAGAGGCGCGAATGTATGCCCTGGTGTGCCTCTTGGCGATTGCCTCCATGCTGCTTTACCTCAGATGGCGGTCCAAGAGTAGCCTAGGAATTGCGGTCGCCTACGTTCTGGTCTCGACCCTGATGCTGTTGTCGCATTACTATGGGTTCTTCGTGCTGGTCTTTGAGAACGTTGCTCTTCTGGCGTTCCCGCACTTTCAGCCTACACCTAGCCCTGGCGGGCCGACCGCGGCTCGCAGCCAGGTGAGCCTGCGACAGTGGCTGGTTATGCAAGGCGCAATCGCAGCTTTATACTCCCCCTGGCTCTTCGCCGTCGCGCAACAGTTTCAACGCGCTCCCCACGACTATCAGTTGCCCGTCGAGTTGCTGGATATACTGCGGAACTTGAACGTCACATTCAGCGTAGGAGAAGTGCCTGTCCCAATGCTCTACCTGGATCGGATTGCACCAGGGATCACCGTTTCCACGGAGGTGGCGAGCTGGGGGTTTCTGTTCGTCCTGCTCCTTGGCATTGGCTGGCAGTTCCTCGAAAAGAGTGGACAAAACCAGATTAATCGGACTTTGAATGGGACAGTCTTTTGTATCCTTTACCTGCTAACTGCGCCCATTGTCGGCTACATTATCACTGTGGCCTTATCCACCAACATACGGGCGGGCCTTAAGATATACTACATAGTCGTACTTCCTGCCTATCTACTCCTCCTGGCACGCAGTCTCGCCAGCTTGATGCGGTCCAACAGAATCCTCGGTTTAGCCGCATGTGCGTTTCTCTTTGTGGCATCCATTGCCGCACTTGCTGCCCAATCCTCTTCGATAAACAAAGAGGACTTCCGCTCTATGGCTTCGTATGTCATGGAACGGGAATCGCAGGGCGAGGTCCTCCTATTGCATCCTGGCTATCTGTATTTCGCGTTCGGTCAATACTACAAGGGCGCGCTAAGTTGGCAAGGAACGGAACTGGGCGATGAGGAGAGCACGGCCTCCTTCTTGAGTCAAGCAACGGCTGGGCGTGACGGTGCTTGGCTTGTCCTGTCTCGCGAAGATCTCACCGATCCTAACAGAATCGTAAAGCGTTGGTTGGACGGCAAAGGACTGCTGCTGGACGAAGAGTGGTTCACAGGGGGAAGAGTCCTGTATTATCTGCTTGAGCCACGTCCTAACTATCGAGTTCCGAATATTCCTAGCACGCTGGATACAGTCTTTGGCGGCAAGATCAGGCTGATCGGCTATTCGCTGCCGCCGGAGGCCGTGTCAGGCAGCCTAATGAATGTTAAGCTGTATTGGCAATGCCTGGCCGCGGTTGGCGACGATTATCGGGTCGTCATTTATCTGGAAGACAGAACAGGCCACATCTGGGCACAAACAGATCATATCCCACTGATTCCTTCGTACGGCACCTCTCATTGGGTGTCAGGCGAATACCTTACAGATAGGCAATATTTTCCGATACCCCTGGGCACGCCGCCGGGGACGTACGACGTGAAAGCGCGCGTTTATTCCCCTGCCTCGAATGCCGATTTGAAACCTGACGGACGGAACGACGATGAAGTGCCCCTGGCTCAGTTGACCTTGCTGAAGGCTGGCCAAACCGAAACCGACCACTACTTGCGTTCGTTACCAGCGACGGCAAAGTACGATCTCAACGACCTGACGCTCTGGCAATGGCATATCTCCAGAAGTGAGGTGCAAACTGGGGAGCGCCTCGATCTCGATCTTCTGTGGCGGGCACGGCAAAGGCCCAGGGCGCAGTACGATGTGGTGTTTCAAATTGTGAACGAGGCTAATGTAGTGGTGCAGGAATCACGATTGCCAATTGGAGGGGGCAGGTATCCAACAGATCGATGGAGCGCTGGCGAGTTGGTCAGGGATTATCAGCCGCTGTCGCTGTCGAACAGCCTGCAATCAGGGAAGTATCGCCTTCGCGCTCGCCTCACAGGGCCGACTGACGACCAGGCAGGGGCACTGGTTGATCTGGGAACCATCGACGTTCGGGCCCCTGAAAGAACGTTCACGCTGCCCGAGCCTCAGAACCGATATGAGATCGACCTGGGTGGCAAGATACTCTTTCTGGGTTACGATGTCTCAGCCAGGAAGCTGGCGCCAGGAGACAAGTTGCTACTTTCGACCTATTGGAAGGCCCACCAGGATATGAATCAGAGCTACAAGGTTTTCGTCCATCTGTTAGGATCTGGCAATGCGGTGGTAGCGCAGCAGGACGCTGAGCCAGTTAAGGGTTCACGGCCAACAACAGGCTGGATCGCCGGCGAAATCGTCAAGGACGAGCACGAATTAACAGTTCCGAAAGACGCGCCTCCAGGGGATTACCGAGTGGAGATAGGATTCTACGGTGCTAAATCTGGTGAACGGCTGCCTGTGCTCGATTCAGGACCTCAGGCGAGCGAGAATGCTATCCTGCTCGGAGAGTCGTTCACTGTTGAACGGGGCAGGTAGGTATCAGTAATGAATCTCTATTGGCGTGCCCACAGGAGCCCAGTAGAAGAGTTCCTTGGCGACGGGAACAGGCAGGGTGACGCAGCCATTGCTTTGAGGAAAGCCGAAGCCGCTGCGCCAGTAGGAACCGTGGATCGTGTAGTCGTCCCAGAATGCGAGCACCCAGGGCACGTCAGGTATGTCATACCGGGCTCCCGACGGAGTCACGCCGCGCATACGAGCAGTCTTCATCTTGTACTGCACCATATAGGTTCCTACAGGCGTTTCGGCCCCGCGAACGCCGGTCGAAGTCGGGGAGGCAACCACCACCTTGCCGCCTTCAAGTAGACTAACCACCTGGCGTCTAAGGTCAATATCGATCAGTTTATTGGGACGTATGGTGAACTGAAAGATAACATCGTCCTCTAGATAGCTCTTCGACTCGCCACGTACGCTCTTCGGGCCGCCAGCCAGTCTGGCGGCAACCTCGCTCTCAAAGGGGAAAGGTTCGGCGGGAACGAAGCACAACTCCCGCGAGCCCGACCACTCAAAACGGCCGCTGACTGCAGGTGAGATTGTCAAGGCGCGTTCGGCCGCAACTCGATCCGCCACGGCTTCGCTAAAGGTCACGCAGACAGTTTGATTGGGTCTGATGCCAAAAGCGCCATCGCCAGGTGTCGTCTCAGTCACTTCAAGCGCAGGAGTTGTTGCAATTGTGAATGTATAGGGCTGCTTCAAGTGCGTGCCGTTCTCCGCGTCAGCCGCAGTGACCGTGAGGTGATATTGCTGCCCCTGGCGGACGGTCTGCAAGGTGATAAACGAGTGGCGCTGGTCTACAGGATCGATTGCGGAGATGCTTAGCTCAGGTGGGTCAAGATGATAATCGAATTCGACGATGCGCTCATCCCAACTCAGTATCAGCATATCCCCCAGGCGCAGCTCAGCCGGGTTGATGAGGCGTGGCTCAGGGGGCTTCGGCATAACGACTGAGAACGAGTAGGGTTGCTTCAGCGATACTCCGTTCGCAGCGGTTGCATCTGTGACTTCGACAACATACGTTCGGCCAGGCTCGTAATCTTGTATGGTGAGGTAGGCGCGGCGCGGGTCGAGCGAGTCGAGCGTTAAGGAACTGGGTGTGGGGGGTGACACGCGGTAACTGAATGCAGTCACTGGCATATCCCATTGGAGCGTGATCGGTTGCTGGTAATGTGGGCGCATCGGACCATCAGGCAATACCGGTTTGGGACTCGCCATAGTGGCAAACTGGTACACAGCGTTCCATTGTCCGACCTTCAACCAGGGCAGCGCGAGCGGGCTCCAGTCTCCTTCGAGAGCAAGGTAATAAAATGCATCAGGGTGCAGTAGACTGTTGCCATCAGCGCGTGAAACTTGTATTTGCATTGGCTCCCACGGCAGCGGAGCGGACAGCGGTACCAGGTTGACTTCTACTGCTTGAGGAGCGCCCATGGTCGGACCATCGAGAGGTATCTCATACAACCTTGCCGCAGCTAGCCCGACTCGCAGAGGTGAGAAGCCGATCAGGAGTTGGTGCTGGGGGCTGATGGCTGCCCCGTCAGGCGGCAGATAAGGCGCTGGCAAATCTGGGGCAGTCGTAGCTAGAGCGACGAAAAATGCCAGTACACCGATGGCCATTCCTGCCAGTCGTGGCACCCGTGCAAGGCGCTCAATGTGTGTAGGATTCGGGTAATGGCCGAAACGAAGCAGCAGGTTCTTCACTAGCGTGATCCTTTAGCCTTCCTTGAGTTATGTCACCTCGCCTCTCGCAGCCTTTTCCCCAGCAACTCTGTGAGGGTTTTCCCCTCGTGTCGATCAGTAAAGTAGCTGCGTGCTGTGTCTTCTGGAGAGAGGCGGTCTGACGTTGTCACGCAAAGCGCAACATACACCACGAGCGAGAGGCTCTCAGGCGAATCTGCAAGAGGTGTGCCAGCGGCTATCCGGGAGAGGGCCATCTCGGCGATGGCTCAGACGAGGCGCAGTCCCTCGCGCCAGGCGAGCGCGACTCCCAGTAGAGTGGTGGGGCCCACTAAGAACACTCGGAGCAGGACTGCATACGCGAGAGCGTCGGCCTGGGTGCCTCCCAGAGCCAGGACGAGGCTCACCGTCGCTGCTTCGAGAGTTCCCACAAAACCAGGAACAGAAGGTATTCCTATAACCAGGTGCGTGAAGACTACAATTACGCTGGCCTGCAGGTAGCCAAAAGGAATATCGAGGCTGAGCAACAGCAGCCAGAAGATCAATACTTCGGTTGCCCAGATAAGAAATGTTGTCAGCACCACTACGGCGAAAGTCAAGGGATAGGCAAAAGCAGCGCTCAAACCATCGCCGAAGCTTCCGAGTCCTTTGCCGATCAATCCAGGGAAGAGGTTCTTTATCCTCTCCCATAGACCCAGGTGCATTAACAGACTCACGGAGAGGCTCTTCCTGCGCCAAAAAGCGAAGTCCACAAGCAAGACCAGGATCAGCGGCACGATGAGCATAAACTGCACCTGGTGGAATTCTGGCGGGAGCTTGACCAGGCAAGGAACGATGACTGACCATGATAGCAGTGCTGTAGCATCCAGAACATACTCTTGCACCCAGGTGCCCGCGATGAAGCCAGCCGCCATACCAGTTCGCCGATTGAGGAGGTAAACGCGCGGCACCGCGCCTACACCGGTCACCGTTACATTGCCAACCGCATAGGATATCAGCAGGGGCGAAACCAGGATGCCGAGGGGAACCTCTTGTGCGGGGCGAAGCTGGTATTTCCAACGCACAAGGCGAATGAACAGGCTCACAGCCTGTACGAGCACGACGGTTATCAGAATAGCGGGGTCAGCGCTGAGAAGTATGCCTAGAGCTTGCGCTACATTCACGCCGCGCAGGGCGAATACCAGGACAGCTAAGGCAGCTAGCGAGATGATTACCTTAGCGATCGTCTGTATGTTTACTCTCACCTCGCGCGCTCCACTATCGACTCGAGGGAGGCAAAATTCGAAACTAGCGTCCTCAGTTGCGATTATACAACTTTTCCTGGCATTCCGCAGAGCTGATTCTGGTGCGAGATTCTGCCGTACCGATAAGAGTTAGAGAAACTCTTGCTATTTTGCTCAGTCGGTATCATCGCCCCTTGTTTTCAAATAACGAATCGGAATTGCTCACGACAGAGACGTCACTCCTCTATCCTGAGCAGGCGGCTTGCGGCAAGATATGCCAAGGACAGAAAGGCCAGGGCCGCGATAGAGCCCCAGAGTACTGTTTCGCTCAGAGCCAGTGAAGATGTTTCACCAAGAACTGCCATAAGAGACTGTTGGAAGTAGGAGAAAGGTAGGAGTTGGGCGAGGAGCTTCTGCGCCAGGTTGGCCGAACTAACCGGCATGAAAACGCCCGAAAGTGCCAGCAACGGAAAGACAATCAGGGCGGAGTACAGATGAACCTGTCCAGCAGATGTGGCAATCGAAGCCACCAATACTCCCACCACATTGGCAACCAAGATGCTGGCGAATAGGGACACAGCTAGCGAGAGCAGCCACCACGTCCCACCTCTTTGCAGAACAAGTAAAGCCAACACTGGCGAAACCTGCGCCAGTTCGATGGCCGAGTTCACGAGAACCTGTTCCACAATGACGCGTCTAGGAGAAAGAGGAGTGGCTACTATTCGTCGGAGAACGCCATCCGTTCTGTCTTTCGACAAACCCACGCCCGAACCAAAAACGCCAATGAACACTACTAGCAATGAGACAACGCCAGCCTTGGCCTGAAGAGGGGCAGAACTGAGAAGCAGAGGCCCTCCCAGCAGCAATGGGAAAAGCAGCTTGATGACCAGGGATTTCTTATTAGTGCAGTTTTCCAACAACTCTTTTTGCCAAATGGACGATGCTTGCATCTCTCTAGCTTACCTTTGCTCCCGTCATAGCAATAAAAACGTCACCCAGGTTGGGCTCACTCACCTTGAGACTGACAATCCGTCCACGCGCTTGCACCACCGCCGTTACCACCTCTGGCAAGGCAGCCTCAACGTCGGAGACGACGATCTGAAGCACGTTTTGCTCGGCGCCTACAACACCACGAACCAACGGCACGCCTGAGAGCAGGCCGTGATCTATTGGCTCCGCCAGCGTCATAGTTATCTGGTGACAATCTTGATGAGTCTTCAAGAAGTTCTTGGGACTATCCAGAGCTACCAGTCGTCCCTGGTCGATTAGAGCTACCTTGGAGCAAAGCTTCTCGGCCTCAAAAACGTTGTTAGTAGCCAGCACTACGGTGGTACCAGTGGATGCCAACTCAGCCAGTCTCTGGTACAACGCTACTGTCGAAACATAGTCAAGACCAAGAGATGGCTCGTCCAGGAGTAGCACATCAGGCTGATGAACCAGGGCCTCGATCAAGGCCAACTTGCGCTTCATGCCGTAGGAGTAGGTCTTGACACGCGAGTCTTTGTAATCGTTCAGGCCTGCCCAAAGAAAAAGCTCTTCCAGCCTCGACCGGGCAAGCCTGGGCTCCATACCATAAGACATGGCGAAGAACCAGGCGTTATCAAATCCGGAAAGGTCACCAAAATGGGCCACTCCCTCAAAGAGGACGCCAAGCCTCTGGCGAAGGGCAGAATTCGGCGCCAGTCCATCCACGCCGAGGATACGGAAAGCGCCGGATGTCGGCCGAAGGCAGGTTGCGAGCACTTTGAGCAAGGTGGACTTGCCGGAGCCGTTAGGGCCCAAGAACCCTATGATCTCGCCGCGCTCTATCTCAAAACTCGCTCCGAAAAAGCCTCGCTGTGAATGGTAAACCTTGGACAGGTTCGCAGCCTCAATAGCCAACATAGCTAGCAAAACTCAAACTGTGTGATTGTCCGTCACTAACACTGGCCCCTCGGGCACCGTCTCCTGTATTTCGTATACAAGCATGCGATCGCCTTTCTGCACTGTCGAGCCCTGCGCCTGCCCTTTGACAATGTGCTGGTGGAAGTCAGGGGCGAAACGCTTCACTTTTCTCAAGACCACCACGCTAGCCTCTTGCATTATCGTCACCTCCCTGCCTGGCCTACATCCCCATCCGCCGCCGGGCTTCGGCCACCGCCTCTGGCGTTACTGCCGAATAGCCCTTCTCTCGAGCCAACTCTTCGATAGCTCGGCGAGCCATACCCTGTGCGAAGGGCGGAACTCGCTGGAGCATTCCCTCCGCTTCTGGCGTCCAGGGCAATCCCTTCGCCTCCGGCGCTGCCGCTGCCACATCGTTCCCTCTGGACTGCCCACCCCCTACCACCAACACATTGGTAGGTGCAAGCCTCACGAGATTCTCGGCGGTGCTGCCTATGTCCAGGCCATCGCAATAGTGCAGACCGAAT
>JAMDCE010000103.1:0-4550 GCA_023489135.1 Chloroflexota bacterium | reverse complement strand
GTGCGAGGTCGTAATCTCAATGCCTCGATCGGCAGCAACGGCTCTGGCGCGCTCCAGGTGAGCGGCATAGAGCTTCATCAATCCCTGGTCGATGATTTCGTCATGCAATTTCTCTTGCTCACGAAAACGGAAGATCTTACCCGCTTCTTCCGAAAGCACCTTCGCGATGCTGCCGAAAGCCACGCTGTGGAAGAAGGGGTCATAGACCGCAACAGCTTCCACCTGACAGCCAAGAGCGCGGCTCAGCACCAGCGCCTTATCCAGCGCTGCAAAGGAACTAGAACTTCCATCGATCGCCACGAGCAGCCGGGAACCTGCCAATGCTGCGGAGTCCTTAACGATAAGCACGTCGCAGCGAACGCCGCGTGTGACACGTTCGCACACGCTACCGATGAGGCTGCGTGAAACGCGACCTAGTCCGAAAGCGCCTATGATCGCCAGGTCATACTCGCTGGCTCGCACGTCCTTGATCAGTTCTTCGTAGTTACGCCCCTCCGGTATCTTAACCTCGTATTGAACCGACGTCTGGCGGCACCTTTCTTGAAAGCGGGCCAGATACGACTCCGAGATGAGTTGAAGTCCCTTACTGATAAGCGAATCGTGGATCCGCCTCTGTCTCTCCAGCTCGTCCTCGCGCTGGTACTGCTCTGGCAGACCGGACTCCATTTGCTGGAAGCGCATATCGTGCAGCTTGGCTGCGTAAACGTGGTTGCCCACGATCTTAGCGCCGAATTCCTTTGCCAGCGAAACGCCCATGTCGATGCCATGATTCGAGCAATCGGAATTATCGATGGCGACGACGATGTGTTTATACATTAATGGTCCCTCCAGTGCTAGTGGTCGCCGACTATTGCCGTAGAGGGCTACGCACTTCGGCCCCCCTGCCACAACGGCTTGTAGTGCAAGGAACAGGTATAATATGCCGCATTAAGGTGTGTCGTGCGCATAGCCCTCTTGCCAAACAGGAGGCATCCTCCTAGGTTTAGTGCCTTTCGCCCAGTGTTGCCAGGCTCGACGTAACAGGCTCGGGCGCGCGAGCAGGCGCGGCCTCCGCTGGAATCACTTCCCAAGGTGCGCGGGATGTTATAGCAATTAGCCAACCCAAACCAATGAAGAGCACCATACCCACCAAAATGAGCGCGGCAGCGGCCAGACCTGGTAAGGGAATCTCTGAGACCGAGACCTTCTCAAATGGCTCGACGATGGACTTCACTTGCTCATAGATCAGGTAGGGGGCTCTTGCCGCCTCGCGGGCATAGCCCATCACGAACATGATGCCCAGCGCCGAGACGCCCGCTAGCACTGGCAACCCAGATGGTGACGCTTGCTCGCGATCTAGCTCTGCCTCACGTTGGGCTTGCCAGTACAGTCCGATGTTTGCCAGGGTGAGCGTGAAGATGCTGACGAGGCCAGCGTACTTCCACGGTCTCATCTGCCCAAGCGGGAAGGCAGCCAGACCTAGCTGATTGAAGGGGATTATCGCGACCAGAGCCCAAACGGCCACGAGAACAGTAATGACATTGCTGAGAGCAGTCAGTCGCCCCATCCCTTCTTTCCCGCCAGACAGTTGGAAGCCAAAGGCTACAAGGTAGGTGAGAAGGACCAGTCCCACTATGCCCCAGTTCTCGGCAGGTCCTCGCAAGCCAGAAGACGTGCCAAGAAGGGCCAACGCTAGCGAGGCAAGAAGGCCAATTACAGCACCAATGCCCAGCCAACTCGTGGCGCTGGCTTTGGGCGCCACCGTGAAGTTGGCAGAACGAAGCGACTGAGCCAGGTACAGGTTCCCCACGACGAACAGAATGCCCAGAAGTACTAACTGCAGATTGAACACCCAACGGACTTCACCCACCATCAGGTTGACGAAGGCCATAGGCGCGGCGGCGTTGATCTCTTTGACGTAGAAGAAGCCGATAGCTGGCATCAACACCAGCGGAGCCAGGCCCAGCTTGATCCCCCAGCCAGCCATCCAGTTGTAGACGGCTCGCCGTTCGGCGGCGCTCCTTCGCCACTGCATTAGGCCAGCGACAATTGCGATCAAGAAGCCCGTAAATGAGACAGCCCCGACAAGGCGATGGATTGAAAGGGGCAGCCAGGTAGGGTTGTTCCAGTATAGCGGTCCAAAGTTGCGGAAAATGCTATCGAGGCTGCCGCCACCCAGTGAAGTGATGTTTGCCGGCGGCGTAAGCATAGCGGCGCCAACGCCGTTGATAATCAACATAGTCATAGTGCCAAAAATGACCTGGAACACTCCAAACCAAATGTGTTTGCCCTTATTATCGGCATAGCGATCCCAGGAATAGACCCAATAGTAGAGAAAGCCACCCTCCAGGAAGAACATGACTACTTCCAGGACCAGAGGATAGAAGAAGAGGTTTACTCCGACGGTCCAGAATGTCGGCCACAGGCCGATAAGCGTGGCCACCAGAGCAACCCCAAGAGTAGCCCCAAAGCTAAATGCAACTACGTTGAACTTACCTAATGCGTGAGCAAAACGATCGTACCGTGAGTCGCCAGTCCGCATCCCCATCCACTCCGAGACCACAGCAATGATGGGCCCACCTAGTGCAAGATTAGCAAACATCACGTGCACCAGCGCAAACAGCGCAATGGCCGCTGCTCTTCCCAAAATAGGTACTTCGATAGGCGCCATTTTTCTAGTACAACCTCCTTTTCGTAGGACCTCTGTAGATTGGCTCACGACCTCAAGGTGATCCCTACATATGCAGTCCTCCTTTCGATTTGTGCCCTGTAGAGAACACGGGCAGGAAAAACGTAAATCCGTTTAGCCAGGCGCAATCTTGCTGGCATCGTCGATGACCCGCTGCCGCTCTGCCAGAGCAGACAGCGAAATGGCACCCATGGTTTCAGTGAGTTGCTGCTGAAGGCGGGCCCAAACCTCGTGCACAGCACAATGGCTTGCCCGTGGGCACTGGGAAGGACTAAAGGTACAGCGGTTGAGGGCGATAGGTCCTTCCAGCGCCTCCACTATTTCCAGGAGCGTAATGTCTTCAGCTTGGCGAGCAAGAATTATGCCGCCTCCCTCACCACGCTGCGTTTGCAGCAGCCCGCCTACGGCGAGGGCTGCGACAATGCGCCTGAGAAAGCCGACAGGCACAGCCTGTCGGCGCGAGATGTCGTCAATTGTGGTTCTCTCCCCTTGCATTCGACTGGCAACATCGATCATGGCGCGAACGCCGTAGTCGGCACGACGGCTGAGTTGCACTGCCTCCCCCCTGGTTCAAGCGAGTTTTCATCTGGCACAGAAATTAGCAACCAATATGATTATATTGGTCACTAATTACGCACAATATATCATAGCTTAAGTGCATTTGCAACAAGCGAACCGACTTAGGCTTACCCGCTTCATAAAAGCAGCCTATCGTGCCACCCTTTTACACCGACCGAAAGAAGTTAGCCTTTCGGCGAACTACGGCGCCAGGCTCAAATCGCTGCTCTACGCCGTAATAGCGCCTGCTGGGGCGCATTGTTGGACAGAAAACGGCCACCTTTAGGCAGTCGTCTTGGTTGAGCGCCTGATCTGCTTGATGCTATAATTAAGTGTATTCTGAGGAGGGTTTGCACGTTTGCAGGAAACGACGTGAATCCTACAGTTACTCATTGGGGAAGGAAGCACCTTTCGATCCGCTTTGCTGACGAGCGGCCCGCAGGTGGCAGAACAGGTAGATCAGAGACATGAGTGGGGATCGACACCACGAGAAAAGCATAAGGCCCAGCCGGACGGAGGAGGCGCTACGGGCTGCGCTGGAAAAGCGGCGAGAGCTGGAGACCATCATCAACAGAAGTCCAGCGGTCGTTTTCCTCTGGCGCGCAGCCGAGGGCTGGCCTGTCGAATTCGTCTCTGATAACGTCGCGCAATTTGGTTACTCGCCGGATGACTTCACTTCGGGACGCATTCCCTACGCTGACATTGTCTACGCCGAAGACCGGGCACGGGTTGCCGATGAAGTTAACCGATACTCGCGAGAAGGGCGTGCCGAGTTCACCCAAGAATACCGAATACTCACCAGATCTGGAGAGGTGCGGTGGCTTGACGACCGAACCTTCGTCCGCCGCGACCCGACGGGGACGATAACGCATTACCAGGGACTCGTTATCGACATCACCGAACGCAAGCGAGCGGAGGATCAACTCCGCAGATTATCGCGTGCCGTGGAACAATGCTCTGATACCATAGTAATCACTGACACTGCCGGCAACATCGAATATGTCAACCCCAAGGGCATCCAGTTAACAGGTTATATGCCTGAGGAAATCATCGGAAAAAACCCGCGAATATTCAAATCTGGTAAGACGCCGCCTGCACTATACAAACAGTTGTGGGATACTATTACCTCCGGTGGCGAATGGCGCGGAGAACTCATTAACAGGAAAAAGAACGGCGAGCTTTACTGGGAGGCTACGTCCATCTCCCCCATTAGGGACCCGAAAGGGGTTATCACTCATTTCGTCGCAGTAAAAGAAGACATTACGGAACGCAAGCGCGCTGAGGAAGAGCGCGAGCGGCTGCTGGCGCGGGTCGAGCAGCACCG
>JAMDCE010000707.1 GCA_023489135.1 Chloroflexota bacterium | reverse complement strand
AATGCGAGCACTGATGATACCTATCGCGGTCGGCTACGGGACCACGGCCCGGAACCTCGCCGTCGCCAGAGAGTTGACGAAACGTGGCCATGAGGCTTTCTTCGCCGCTGGCGCGGATCTCGAGCCAATAATTCAGAGATATGGATTCGAGACGCGGGTCATTACCGACGTCAAGATTGATCCCCGAAGCCGGTACTCCATTCAGGAGCAGGCCTTTGGTCAGCAGGTCGCCGGCCGCTTTCTGGAGAATTTGCTGGCCGATATTCTCACGGCGGTCCGCGACTTCGCGGTCGACGTCATTGTGTTCAGCAACAATAATATGGCTTCCCTCGCCGCGGCCAAGATGAACATTCCCTCCGTCTCCATCTTCCACCCCGCCATTCTCGAGATCAAGACGGTGACCATGTTCCGCTTCGCCTACCACAAGTGGCGCAAGTGGGGAGACCTGGCCAAGCGGGAGAACCCTGCCCGGACGGTCGTTTCAGGGCTATTTGGCGACCTGAATTTCATTCCCAGCCTGCCGCAGTTCATCAAATGGCCTCTTCTGCTGTCCCCCGAGATCTACGCGGCCAAAGGCACCGCTCGGCCAACCGGAGCGCTGACAGTCAGACCAGTCGACGAGCTGCCCGGGCGCGACGAACTGCGTCGGGAGTTCGGGGTTGGCGAGGAGCCCTTCATCTACGCCACTATTGGCGGAGCCGTCTTCAACCCGGAGTTCTTGGAGAAACTCGCAGGCGCTTTTGACCGCACGGACTACCGGGTCATCATCACGGCCGGCGCTCAGACATCGAAAGAGGTGGCCGAGCGGCTTAGCCGGAAAAACATCACGGTGGGGCAGTACGTCCCCGAGGCCCTCCGCATCATCAAAGCCTGTGACGTCCTGATATGGCATGGCGGGCACGAAACCATGATGGAGGCGGTGGCGACGGGCCGGCCCGGGGTCGTCGTTCCCCAGCAACTGGACCAGAAGACCAACGCCGTCCGTTTCTCTAGAACCGGCGCTGGAATAATGATCCCCAAGCGGAGACTCACGCCTCAGAGGTTATTCGAGGCAGTGAACACGGTTCTGCGTTCCCCGAGCTATTACGCTGAAGCGGAGAGACTGCGACGTCAAAACGAGGCCCTGGGTGGCGTCCGGCGCATCGTGGACGAGATTGAGAGACTAAGATGAGTGAGATACCTGCCACTGACTGACATCGCTGAGCGCGGCAAAGGGCCGCGCTAGCTTCCCAGAGAACGGTCAGCCGGTGCAATCCCTTTGGCGAGCGAATGCGCCCTCGCTCCATGCAAGGAGCGGGGGCGCATTCGCTAGAAATGGAAGGTCAGCAGGCCATTCATGGCAATTCAAGCTCAGCGAGCCCTTGACAGGAAGGCAGATATTGTCATATAATATTGTGTGACAATATCTTGGGATGGTATTACTGTCCGTGGCACAAACGCTTACCAAATCCGAAATAGTCTTCAACGCCCTTCAGCAGGCTATCGTTAGGGGCCACCTCAAGCCTCGGGAGAGGCTGGTCGAAGTGGAGCTGGCTCAGAGGTTCAAGGTTAGCCGCGTCTTGATCCGCGAAGTTATCAAGAAGATGGAGTCAACCGGATTGGTCAGCATCCTTCCGCACAAGGGAGCCCAGGTCACCGATCTGTCCCCAGCCGAAATTGAAGACATCCATTTTGTTCTGGCGATGCTGGAGGCCATGGCCGCTCGGCTGGCCAGCGGTCGCATAACCTCGGACATGCTCGCAGAACTCGAAAGCCTTGTTTCCGAAATGGACGATTGCCCTCCGGATGCCTACCGCCGCATTATGGAATTGAACGACCGCTTCCACGACCTGATTTACCAGGCTTCCGCCAGCCCTCTCCTATGCCAACTCATCAAGGACCTCCATCTGCGGGCACACGTGGTGTGCTACCTTGGATGGGGTAGACAGGACCGCTTGGGCCAAAGTTGCCAGGAGCACCGAGAGATCATCCACTCCCTCCGTTCTCACAACCTTCCACGACTAGAAGAACTCATCAAACGGCAACGATTGTCGGCTAAAGAGCACTACCTTCAGCAGATAGACCTGGACGGTTCGCTAGTTTACCGTTAGCACGCAAGTTTCTAGCGCCGGTTCGCAACAGAATCTTGGAGTCCCCGGAAAGGAGGGCCAGGGGCAAGGGGACAGAGGCCGAGTATCAGCTCGCCGAGACTGGAAAAGGAGGATGTTCCTATGGGAAGCGCTGAACCCGTAGATATCTCAACCGTGCTTTGTGGAAAAAGGATTAGGTCGCCGTTCGGGTACGCCTCGGTGAACCAGGAGAAGCTCTATTACCCCAATGGTCCACTCGAGGAGTACGTCGATTTCTTCGCTACGCTGGTAGACGCCGGCGCTGGCTTTGTCACAATGCCTAGCGCTACCACGCTCGTGCCCGAAACGGAGGCCATTAAGACCTTGGCTGGGTCAGCCCCCGCTCGAACCGATGGTCGCGAGGGCCGCTATTGGCGGCATAGCCCCGAGGGATTCATGTGGAGCGGTCCTCCCGCCATAAACATGAACATCAACTTGGGGGTCAAACTTCTCAAGGCTGTGCGGAGGGTAATTCCGAGCGATGTGGCCCTGATTGGCGGTGCTCTGGAGGGTGCCGATCCGCAAACTTGGGTGGAAGGCGCCAAGAGGCTTGAAGACGCCGGTGCCGACATGATCGAGCTAAACCTGGGCTGCCCTCTTGAAGCCGAGGCTGTCACCGGCCTTCCGCCCGAGGCGATGGAGAGACTGAAAATGGGCGCCAGCGTCGGCGTGGAGCCATCCATAGCCGGGCCGGTCATCTCCGCACTAACCAACGCCGTGAAGGTGCCCATCATCGCCAAGATTACCCCCGAGGCCGGGTATCCTGGCATCTTGGTAATGGCCAAGACGGCTATGGAGGCCGGAGCACGAGCGGTGATCGCCACTCACACCGTTATGGCCGTCCAGCCACCCGATATTTACAACGGTGGAAAAGGACGCTGGCCGGGGGTAGATCCAGAAACAAATCCCGTCAACATCGCCACTGGTCCTTGGCTCAAGTACCTCGGACAGCGGGCTCTGACTTTCTTCAAGCAGCGATTCCCGGACCTGGATGTGATCGGAGGGGCTGGCTACAGCAAGCCTGAGGATATCGTCGAGTCCATCATGTTGGGCGCCAACGCCGTGGAAACCTGCACCGGCGTAGCCATGAAGGGCTACCGCATTTTTTCCCAGACCAACGGCTTCCTCAAGCGTTACATGGAACGGCAAGGCTACAAGAAGCTCGACGACTTCCGGGGGTTGGGCCTTAAATATGTCGTGGGGTTCAACCAGACGAAGTTCCTGGACTATGTGTCCGACTTCGACCCCAGCCTTTGCAGCGGCTGCCGCGTCTGTGTCGACACCAATTGCCCGGCCACCTACTTCGACAACGGCGTCGCCAACAACAACAAAGACCAGTGTATGGGCTGCGCCCAGTGCGTGTCAGTGTGTCCAGAGAACGCCATCAGCCTCATTCCTCGGCCTAGTTGACGGAATCTAGCCGCGCAGGGCCATATCCGTGCAAACGGCCCGCCGTCGGACAGTGATGCGACAAGAATGGCCCTTACAGGTATGAGCTTCCCGCCACTACCCCGTAGGGAAAGCTGTAGGAGCGTGGCGGGAAGCTTTCGAGAGGAGAACCAAATGGCCACAGTAAGGAGTATTGTCGATCTGACCATCCCCATGTTTCCCGGGATGTCCCGTCCCGCTGTAATCCGCGATTTCGAAGTAGCCCACATGGCGACAGTCACGAAAGACGGGTTTGACGTTTCCGAGATATCTATGAGTACCCACACGGGAACTCATTTTGATGCCCCCATGCACTTTGTGGCGACGGGCATACCCGTAGATGAGGTCGGTCTGGAAACAGTCGTAGGCGAGGCGGTGATCCTAGATTTCACGCGACTAGAGCCTCGGCACGAGATCACCGACACGGATCTCCAGTCGTTCGCCGATAGAATCCGGCCAAAGGACATTGTCCTTCTACACACGGGGTCGGACAAGTGGTTGGACAAACCGGAATACTGCACCGAATACCCCTACCTCGGCCCCAGCGCAGCTCGGTGGCTGGTGGAGAAGGGGGTCTCTGCGGTGGAAAAGGACGCTGGCCGGGGGTAGATCCAGAAACAAATCCCGTCAACATCGCCACTGGTCCTTGGCTCAAGTACCTCGGACAGCGG
>JAMDCE010000201.1 GCA_023489135.1 Chloroflexota bacterium | reverse complement strand
CTTGCGCAACCTGCTGGTCCACCAGGGAATACCTATGACGGCGGTGAAGGCCGTCATTCTCTCAAGCGTCGTGCCGCCACTGGTCACAGCTTTCAAGGAGCTAAGTGAAAGATACTTCAAGATCTCGCCTCTCGTCATCGGGCCGGGCATCAAGACAGGCGTCCGCATCTTGTACGAGAACCCCAAAGAAGTAGGGGCAGACAGGATCGTCAACGCCCTGGCGGCATACCGTCTATATGGGGGACAGCTGATCGTCGTGGATTTCGGCACGGCGACTACCTTCGACGCCCTCTCGGCAGAGGGTGACTACCTTGGTGGCGCCATTGCGCCAGGCATCGGCGTTGCCAGCGAAGCGCTGTTCAAATTCGCCGCGAAGCTGCCGCACGTGGAGCTAGTGAGGCCGAAGACCGCTGTTGGCAAGAACACCGTTAGCAGCATGCAATCAGGCATTCTGTTCGGTTATGTGGGATTGGTAGAAGGATTGATCAACCGCTTCAATCAGGAGCTGGGCAAGTCGCGGGTGATCGCGACAGGAGGTCTGGCCGAGATCGTCGCCAAAGAAACACTACTGATCGACATCGTCAACCCTCGGCTCACTATAGAGGGTCTGAGACTTATGTACGAGCTCAATCGAGGAGCGGAAAGTGCTGTCGAATAAGAGCATCGTCCTGGGCGTTACCGGCGGCATCGCCGCCTTCAAGGTAGCGGAGCTGGCCAGCCAGCTGACTAAGGCAGGAGCGTTGGTCGACGTCGTTATGACGCGAGGCGCGATGGAGTTCATTACGCCGCTGACGTTCCAAGCGCTGACGCATCGCCCCGTGGTCACCGAGATGTTTCGCCTGCTAACTGAAACGGAAATCGGCCACATCTCGCTCGCGTCCAGGGCCGACCTTATCGTAGTCGCTCCGGCGACAGCCAACGTTATCGCCAAGCTGGCCTGCGGCCTGGCAGATGATATGCTCACGACAACGATCCTGGCAACGCGCGCACCTATACTCATCGCCCCGGCGATGGAAGAGAACATGCTGACCAACACCGTCACTCAGGCCAACATCGCAAGCCTGCGCGAGCGCGGGATAGTCTTCGTGGAGTCAGAGTTTGGCCGCCTCGCCTCCGGAAAGATCGGCAAGGGGCGAATGGCTGAGGTCGATGATCTTATGGTGGCGATTCGCAAGATCATCGCGCAAAAAGGTGATCTGGCGGGGACGAAGATGGTAATCACCGCGGGAGGCACACACGAGCCCATCGATCCGGTGCGCTTCATCGGCAACCGCTCGTCGGGCAAGATGGGCTTTGCGCTGGCGGAAGCGGCCAGGGATAGAGGGGCTGAGGTGACCTTGATCCTGGGGCCAACCTACCTGCAGCCTCCGAAAGGCGTGAAAATAGTCAACGTCGAGATGGCGCTGGATATGAAGAGAGCGGTGGAGGAGGCAGTCGCCGACGCGCACGTGCTGATCATGGCCGCCGCCGTGGCCGACTTTCGCGTCGAGCAACCGGCGGAACAAAAGATCAAGCGCGAGAATCTGGATGGCATGGACCTCCATCTGGTGAAAAACCCGGACATTCTGGCGCAGGTCTCGAATCCTGGTCTCGTGAAGGTCGGCTTCGCTGCCGAGAGCCAGGACCTCGTCGAGAACGCCAGGGCCAAGCTGGAGAAGAAGCATTTGCAGCTCATCGTCGCCAACAACATCACTTCCCCCAAGAGCGGCTTCGGCGTCGACACCAACAAAGTCACCCTCATCGACGCTGCCGGCAACGTCACAGAATTGCCTTTGATGCCCAAGCGTGAAGTGGCAGAAGAGGTGCTGAACAGAGTGGTCCTGCTCCGATCAAACTCTTGACAAGCTACCGATCAGGATTTATACTCTGCTTGCTCGCAGGACAGGCAGGCGCCAGATGCGCACTGCGGAGGAGAGTAGGGTGGGGAAAGAGCATTCAGAGCATCACGTTCTCACTGGTGTGCGTTGTCCAAGCTGTCGCGGCCACTATTCCTTGGTCAAGTTCCTCGGTCGCAAGGGAGATCTCTACAAGGTACTCGTCCACTGCCAAACGTGTGATACTTATGGCGTAGGCACTGCTCGCATCAGCGAGAACAGCGCCTCGTTTGCGCCCCCATTGCCATCACAGGTGACAGACGACGATGTCCTGGACATGCACGAATTCCTGAAGTCATTCGACGGAGACTTCCGCCGTCTGTTCGATTCCGGCCCCAGGTCAGAGCATCTCGTAGAATAGCACGGGATCGTGAGCTAGCAGCGACTGTCGCTCTTTGGCAAGAGCAGCGCGATCGTCGCTGTTTTTCCATCTCTCGTAAGCGTCCTTGCTTTCCCAGACCTGAATGAACAGATACTCGCTGGGGTCAGTCGAGCTTCGCGCCAGCAACTGCGTGATCTGGCCATGCTTCTGGCGGTCCTTCTCTTTTTCCTTCATCCATGTGATTGCCTCGGGAATCCTCCCTGGCTGAGGGATGATCTTGCGCAATATCATCAGTTTAGCCATTGGCTTCCTCCCATTCTACCCCTCGAAATGCTGCGTGGAGCTGTGCACGGTAAGTTCCTGTAAATTATAGCACTTTTGGCCACGTGCTGGCTGGCCTCAAAACTCGATCTTCTTATGGCGCATGACGATGCTCTCGATGATGCCTATCGCCACAAGAATCATTATTAGCGAGCTGCCACCATAACTGATGAACGGAAGCGGGACGCCGGTGACGGGGAGGACGCGAATGTTCATGCCCACGTTGATGAAAGTCTGGAACGCCAGCCAGGTGACGACCCCTGTGGCTATTAACCTCCCAAATGTCTCCGTGGAGAGGGAAGCGGCCTTCAGCAAACGAATCAACAAGACTGCGATCAAGAGGAAGAGGACGCAGGCGCCGACGAAGCCAAGCTCTTCGGCAAGTACCGAAAAGATGAAGTCGGCGTACTGCACGCGCAAGAAGTGCAACTGACTCTGCGTTCCGCTGGTAAAGCCCCGGCCCAGCAAACCGCCAGAGCCGACGGCAGTCAACGCCTGAATGATATTATAGCCAGCGCCCATCGGGTCGCTTTGCGGATCGAGAAAGACTGCCAGGCGCGTGCGCATATAGCCTTGCATTCCCATCCATAAGACAGGAGCGGCGAGCACGCCCACTAATGACAGCCCTGCCCAGTGCAGCAGGCGAACTCCAACCATCACCGCCATGCCTATCCAGATAATTAGGAGTATGACCGCCGTGCCCAGGTCAGGCTGGATGAAAGTCAGGCCTGCAGGGACGCCCACGATGGCCAGGGAAATCAAGACGTAGCGAAGCTTGCTGGTCATTTCCTCCTCGTGATCGGCCATGTACTTCGCTAGCGTGATGATGAGGAGCAACTTGGCCAGCTCCGAAGGCTGCAAAGGGAACACGCCCAGATCGATCCACCGTTGGGCGCCGTGGGTAATGCGGCCTAACACAAGGACGATGCAGAGCAGGCCAATTGTCGATAAGTAAGCCAGCGGAGCCAGGTTACCCAGAAGACGGTAGTCGACCGAGAGCATTGCCACGAGCAGAACCAGGCCCACCCCGGCGTACATGGCCTGCCTGACCACCAGGTCACTCACAAGAAATGGCTTATCTGGCTGATAGGTGGCGCTGTAGATCATCGCAATGCCATAGCCGATCAACAAAAGCGCTGTCAACAGTATCACAAAATCGAAATGGCGCCAGATCTTGGTTCCCACCGTCTCTTGCTTCTCTCAGTCTTTCTTTTGTGGCACGCGGAAGTAGTAGCGCATTATCTCGGCGACAAGGTTTCCAGCGTTCTTTCCACCGCCCTTGTCGATGTAAGCCGTCACCATTATCTCAGGATTCTCTCGCGGCGCCAGGGCAGTGAACCAGCCGTGGGTTGGCATATCGCCCTTTTCGTCGGGAACGCCGTACTGGGCAGTGCCCGTCTTACCGGCTATGTTCAAACCTGGCACCTCAGAATCGTATGACGTGCCAACGTAGGCGGTGCCGTTGTCAGTCTTGCCGATCAACATTCCTGCCCGCAGCCCATCCTTGATCACTTCCAGATATCCTTGCTCCACCGGCAACTGTCGGACGATTTCTGGCTTGTAGGGTTTGACAATTTTGCCTTCACTGTCGGTTTCCTCCATAACAAGTTGCGGCTTGTAAACAATGCCGTTGACCAAGGCAGTGGTAGCGACGGCAAGTTGGAGCGGCGTCGCGGTCACGAAACCCTGGCCGATCGCCATATTGTACGTATCGCCTTTGTACCAGGG
>JAMDCE010000023.1 GCA_023489135.1 Chloroflexota bacterium | reverse complement strand
CAATGGTCGAATCGTCGGTGTGAGCAAGCTGGCCCGTGTCGTGGACGTTTTGGCAAAGCGCCCTCAGTTGCAGGAGAGGCTGACAACGGATATCGCCGAAACTCTGGTCAAAGGCTTGGATCCTCAGGGAGTGGCCGTGGTGATTGAGGCTGAGCATTTGTGCATGACGATGCGAGGCATAAAGAAGCCTGGCAGCAAGATTGTCACTTCCGCCAGTCGCGGGGCTTTCCGGCGAAAGGCGGCTACCAGGGCCGAATTCTTTGCCATCATTCACAACCGGGACATCTAGATTCTGCTGAAGGGAGCATGGGCAGACGGTTCGAAGGTGCGGAAGTTCGAGAAAGCGGCGAGTTGATCTGCGGTTCGCTTCGACTTCCCTTAGGCAAACGAACATTGGTGATGGGTGTGCTCAATCTCACACCAGATTCGTTTTCCGGAGACGGAATAGCGGGCGATTGGGAAGCGGCCGTGCTGCAGGGTAGACGCCTGGTGGCCGAAGGTGCGGACATCCTCGACATCGGTGGCGAAAGCACTCGTCCTAAGTCGCTGCCCATTACTGAAGAGGAAGAACTGGCGAGGGTCCTACCGGTGGTGGAGCATCTCACCAGGGAATTGGATTGCCCGATATCCGTTGATACATCCAAGGCGACCGTCGCGGAGTTGGCGCTGCAAGCCGGCGCTCACATCATCAACGATATTACGGCCCTGCGCGGTGATCCCGCGATGGCCGGCGTGGTCGCCAGCTACAAGGTCCCCCTGGTGCTGATGCACATGAAGGGGACGCCGCGAGATATGCAGATCAACCCCGTGTACGACGACGTTGTGGACGAGGTTGGTGCATTCCTTCAAGGACAGGTCGAGCGGGCCGTGGAGGCTGGGATCGACCGGTCTCAGATCATCGTCGATCCAGGGATAGGCTTCGGGAAAACGGGCGAGCACAACCTGGAGATTCTCCGGCGCTTGGAGGAGCTGAAGGCCTTGGGGCAGCCGCTGTTGGTGGGCACTTCTAGAAAGTCTTTTGTCGGCCGCATCCTTGGTGGGCTGCCGGCTCAGGAGCGAGTCTGGGGAACGGCCGCCACGGTCTCGCTGTCTATTGCCAAAGGTGCCGACATCGTGCGCGTCCATGACGTGGCTGCCATGGTTCAGGTCGCCAGAGTGGCTGACGCCGTCGTGAGAGGATGGAACCCTTCGGACTGATGACGAGAACGGAAACGCTGGCCTATCTGGGTCTCGGATCGAACCTGGGTGAGAGGGAGGAGAATGTGAAGAACGCCGTGGCAGCGTTGAATTCTTCGCCCAACATCCACGTGCAGCGCGTCTCCTGCCTGTACGAGACCGAGCCTGTAGGCTACGCTGAGCAGGGTTGGTTCATCAACGCCGTTGCCGAAACGCGCACCACACTGACGGCGCTGGAGTTGCTGAAGACTGCGAAGAGTATCGAGGTGCAGCTTGGTCGTAAGACCGGCCCGCGCTGGGGGCCTCGCAGCATCGACATAGATATCTTGCTCTACGATGAGGTGCAGCTATCATCGGAAGAGCTGACCATACCTCATCCTCGCCTGGGCGAGCGTCTTTTCGTTTTGCTGCCGCTGCAGGAACTCCGTCCAGATTGGCAGAGTGAGGACGGTCGTAACCTGCTTGAGCTAATCGAAGCGCTGAAAGGGAGCGCTGCGGTCAGGCGCGTGAGGACCATACAGGAAGGCGTAAATGCCGTTTGAGTTGCGAGTCACGGATTCCTTTGAAGGGGCGCACAATCTTCGAGGCGATTTTGGGAAATGCGAGGCCTTGCACGGCCACCGCTGGCAGGTGGAAGTTAGCGTTCGAGCGGATCAGCTCGACGACCAGGGAATAGTTTGCGATTTCCGGGTGTTGAAGAAGGCCCTGGGCGAGATTATGAATCGCTTAGATCACGGTTATTTGAACGAGATATCTCCCTTTGATTCCATCAACCCCAGCGCCGAGAATTTGGCCAGGTTCATTTACGACGAGCTGGCCAAGATGTCAGGAAAGAACTATAGTCTCGCCAGCGTAAGCGTCTGGGAGTCACCGACCTCGCAGGCCATCTATTGGCCGTAGGCGGCTATCAGCGGTCAGGCACCCTGTAAGAATTGAGTGCTAATAGCTCCAACCCTTCGAGGGTAATCTTTGGAGCCTTGATTATGAGGCCTGACATTTTGATCGGGTGGGTAAATGCTGAAGGTCACCACGATCTCTCCGGTGGTGTGATGCGAAGTGCAGGGGTGACCGGCGGTCGCCCGTGAGCTCCGACCAACTGTTCCAGGTAGTTGCACGGGCAGCGGCAAAGCGCTCGCTGAATGGTGCCAAGGGCGACACGCAGAGGGTACCCGGGCTCGCCCAAGGCAGACACAGAGGTCTGCCTCTACGGGTAACACCCTTTTGTTTTGTAAAACATCGTAATCAAGGCACTAAAGGTCCGACTGACCCGCACGCCAAGACATGGGCGACGCGTAGTGTAATCGACGGAGTTCTCTAAGTGACCGATGCACGAATCGACAAGAATTTGACCCGCCGGGCGGTTGCGGACCAGCGCAAGATCGCAGGAAAGGTGGAAGCTTTGGTCAAAGTCTTCTCCTCCGCAGAGCTTGCCGAAAAGGATTTCCAGGAAATTGCCAATCTCTTTGCGGAAAGGGATTTCCAGAAGGGAGAGGCGATTTTCCTCGAGGGCGATGACTCCGACCGGCTTTGGATAGTTAAATCGGGCAAGGTAAAGATTGTTAAGCACTCCGACACCGGCAAGGATCTGTTGGTGGGAGTGATTTCAGCCGGAGAGATGTTTGGAGGGGTGGCCGTCTTCGGGAAAGAGCCGTACCCGGCCTCAGCGGAAGCAATGGAGCCGACCGTAGCCCTGGGTATCCGCCGCCGGGATTTCGTTGACCTCGTCGGGCGCTATCCTACCATCGCTTTCCAGATGATCGATGAGTTGGGCAAGAGGTTGAAGGAGGCTCACGAAATGATGCGGAGCCTGGCGATGGAGAGAGTGGAAAGGCGCATCGCCCACGTCTTGCTGAAGCTGGCGCAGAAACTTGGCTCGCCCTGCGAGGACGGGATAATCATTAATACCCCCCTCACCCGGCAGGACATCGCCGACATGGCCGGGACCACCGTGGAGACGTCCATCCGGGTTATGAGCCGGTTAACCAAAGATGGAATCGTAAGACCAGCGGCGGGCAAGGTAATGATTGCCAATCCACACGCCCTGGTGATTATTGCCGAAGAACTGTGACGGTATGACCGTGATCATAGGAAGCCACGCGCTTTCTCCGTACAATAGGTGGTAGAGTAGGCGTAGCTTTTCGTTTGTGGAGAGCACCAGGCGAAGAGACACTCCTCTGTATCAGTAACTACTAGCCAGGACAGGAGGCCTACCGTGGCTGAGACAATCACGAAAGATATGGTAATAAACGACGTGATCAAGAAGCACAAGGAGACTATTTCCGTTTTCAATAAATTCAACGTTGACTCGTGCTGTGGCGGTGGTAAGCCCATCGAAGTCACGGCCAAGCGCGATGGGGTGGATGTCGACGCGCTGATGGCCGCTCTAAATGAGGCCGTGGAAAAGGCCGACGCGAGGTAGATGAGATGCCTACGATAAACGTTGACGAGGCGAAAAGGTTCGATCCTTCGCGATACACGGCGACCCTGCTCTATGATTCTGACAATATGCGTGTGGTGCTGTTCGCCTTGGGGCCAGGCCAGGAGTTGTCTCCCCACGTCAGCAGTTCCGAGGTAATGATGCACGCCGTGGAAGGCCAGGGGAGTTTCATTGTAGGGAATGATCGGGTCGAGGCCAGACCAGGGATCATCGCCGTCTGTGAGCCCAATGTTCCGCACGGCGCGATCGCTGATGGTGAATTAGTTTTCGTTGCCGTCATAGCGCCGCGACCAGCGTAGCCGCCGCCGTTTAACATGAGTCATAGAAAGCGATCAAGGCTTTCCAAAAAACTGGCTGGACAAAAAGGGAGGCGAGGACTGCATTGAGTAAGGCGACTCTTGGCTTCATCTACACAGGGCTCGCGTGGTTGATCGTCGGAGTAACCACAGGGGTATCGATGGGGCTGCTGGGTGGCAACGTGGCGAGAAGCTTGACTGCTCCACACGCCCATATGAACCTTTTGGGCTGGCTCAGTTTCTTTGTCTACGGGGTCGGCTACCATATCTTACCCAGATTTCGAGGGACTCCACTATACAGCGAGAGGCTAGCCGTAGGGCAGATGTATCTGGCCATGTCGG
>JAMDCE010000646.1 GCA_023489135.1 Chloroflexota bacterium | reverse complement strand
TGGCCACAATTATGTAGTACCATAATCAAGATCAGCTCTTGATCCGAAACGGTGACTCACCGCATACTGGCTCAAGGGCAAATCCAATTAATGATAGCATAATTCCATGGGAGTGTACAGGAAGGCCAGTAGGCGGCCAGGACGCGAATGATCACCCTCAATACTCCCACGTGTTTACCTCGTCCACTCTCGCCAGAGCGAAGATCGCATTGGAAGGCGTAACAGAACGAATGGCTTCGACCACAACGCTAGGTCGGCTATCAGGCCGATAGCCGTGGAGGATGATGCTGTGGAAGGCAAACTAGAGTCCGAAGTACAAAATGCAGCAACGGAACCGTGCCGCTGCCCGTATTGCCAGGGGAAGACTACCCAGTTATTCCCGTTCTGCTCCGTTTGCGGCGTGCGCCTCGGCCGATGCCCGGAGTGCGGCTGCGCGCTGGAGGTGGACTCGAAGTCGTGTCCCAGGTGCGGAGCACAGCTGGAGGCCCAGGGCTGAGCGTATGAATCGAAGCTCGAATTGAGGGAGGATGGAGGAAAAGGTTCACCGTCCGAGTCAGCCGAGCGGGGTCAAGAGAATAGTGATCCTGGGGGCAGGCTACGGGGGCCTGCGCGTAGCGATGCGGCTAGACCACGCGCTGCATGCTGGGCCGGCGGCCGAAATCTTACTGGTCGACCAGTCCGATCACCATCAGCTTATTACAGAACTCCACGAGGTAGCCGCCGCCAGCATACCGGCCGAGGCGGTGGCGATTCCGATGGGTCGCCTGCCAATAGGGAAAGCCGTCAGGTTCGTCCAGGCCACGGTGACCGGCCTGGACTTCGAGAGGCAGCGAGTCGCCACTGACGCCGGAGAGCTGGACTACGACATTCTGGTCATTTCTCTGGGAAGCGAAACGGATTACTTTGGCATTGAGGGACTCAAGGACCACTCGCTGACGCTGAAGAGCCTTCCGGATGCCCTGCTGATCAAAGAACACGTCGATGGCATGTTCGCCCTGGCCAAGACCGAGGCCGACGCCGAAGTGCGCAAGCGCTTTCTCACCTTTGTGGTGGGAGGAGGAGGATTCACCGGCACCGAACTGGCCGGCGAGATGGCCGATCGAGTGCGGGACCTCAACCGGGAGAGCGGAATGGCGCAGGGAGAGGCTCGCGTGGTCGTGGTAGAAGCGGGCCGAACGTTGCTCTCCGGATTCGATCCCAGCCTGGTCAAAACGGCACACCAGATCCTCGAATTGAAGGCGGTCGAACTGCACCTCGGCGACCGGGCCGTTCGGGTGAAGGGGGATATGATCGAACTGAAGAACGGCGAGATGGTCCGAAATCACACGCTCATCTGGACGGGCGGAGTGAAGGCTAACGAATTGGTTGCGGGTTCCGGCCTGCAGACCGGGATACGCGGCCGCGTGGTAGTAAACCCTTACCTGGAGACGGTCGACTACGCCAACGTGTTCGCCGTCGGGGATGTGGCGCTAGTCCTCGATCCAGTGACCGGCCGGCCCCTGGCACCGTCGGCCCAACTCGCGCTGCAAGAAGCCAACGTCGCCGCCCAGAACATCCGGGCCCGGCTCGAGGGACGAGAGCCAATACCCTTTCGACCGAAGGTGACCGGCGAGGTGGTCTCCGTGGGACGTAGTGATGCTCTGGCAAAGGTTGGGCCATTTGCCTTCGACGGCAGGCTGGCCCACTGGTTGAAACGCATGACCGTTTTGCGGTATCTTTATATGTTGGGCGGATTGCAGCTAGCGCGAGATTGGCTGCGACTAATCGCGGCGCCGACGAGAGCCGGCGCCGCGACGGAGTAGGGAAGAGGCACAAAGATGCCGGCAGCGAAACAGAGAGTGTTTGAGAAGTGTCCCCTTTGCCATAGTGCAGCTATGGGTGGCGGGTCGACGAAGCTGGATTTCTGGCGCTCAGTCAAGGCCAGTACCTGTTCGGTTTGTGGCGCTCTATTCGTGAGCAGCGGCCACGGCAGGCTTCGGCTGCAAAGATGCGATCCGGCCAGATTGGGCGCGGCGCGCGGAAAGAAGCGACCGCAGAGCGGATGTGGTGGATGCCTGCCGCTATCCGAGTGCTACCTGGACAGGTCTCTGACCCTGTCGGATTGGGAACACATAAGCAAGGGCGAACCCACGGAAAGCCAGAGAGCATTCATCGAGAGAAGGGCGAAGATGGAAGCTGGCGACCTGCCAGTGCTGCCGACTGAGCAATCGCCAGTGCCGATTGAAGCGGGAGAACAGCTTCATCACGTATCCACCGTTTACACCTGCGAGCAGCCTCTGCCTGGAGAGTCTCGAGACGAAGGCAAGCTGGTGGTAACCAGCCAGAGGATTGTGCTGGTGCACGAAGGCGCTTCGTTGGATGTCGGCCTGGACGAGATCGATCGGCTGGAGAAAGCCTTTCCAGGGTTCCTGGTCTACGTGAAGGGGTCGCCCCAACCTTTCTGTTTCTTCCCTCGGCGAGATGATCCGGTTTTCTACGCCATTGAGACAGCGCTGCTCAGGACACGGGGTGAGAAATAGGCGTCTGGTTAGTTGCAACGATGAGGGGCGTTTCAGGCGGTTCTGCACGACGCAGGACGCGCAGCTATAGACGCAGGTCTCACGCTCGCGGGGGAGGAGACTGCGCACTGTGGACGACCGACTGAAGCCGGGGTTGGGACGAGGCGGTCACAACACCGATTTCAGTCGGTTGGCATACGGTTCTTAATAACATAGCAGTCAACGATTGATGATTAAAGGAGGGACAGGGGCAACAGCAATGCTAGAAATTCGTTGGCACGGCAGAGGCGGACAGGGAGCGGTCACCGCTGCCAAATTGCTCGCCTCCGCGGCTTTGCGTGCCGGGAAGAGCTTTCAGGCCTTCCCGGAATACGGACCCGAGAGACGAGGAGCACCCGTTCAGGCATTCACGCGAATTGACGACAACCCCATCAGGGAGTTCTCGCAAATCAACGAGCCGGACGTGGTGATCGTGCTGGACTCAACCCTGATCGGCAAGGTGCCGGTGACGGCAGGGATGCCGGAGGACGGCATACTGATAGCGAACTTCGATGGCACCCCACAGGAACTAAGGGAAAAAGTGGGCCTGCACGGGGGAAAGGTTTACGCAGTTAATGCCTCGGCCATCGCAATAGAGGAACTCGGAAGAGCGATCACCAACACGCCGATGATTGGAGCCTTGATTCGAACTACCAGGGCCGTGGAACTGGATCAGGTGATCGATGAGGTCCGCGGTATGTTCGGGGACAAGATCAAAGGCGATCTGGTGGAAGCGAACGTGAAGGCTCTCAGGCGGGCGTACGAGGAGGTGAAAGGGGAATGACGAAAGAAACAGGAGGAACAGCCACCAAGTCCACCGCCAAAGAGTCGAACCACCAGGAGAAACTGGACTGGACTCAAGTTCCGACGGGCGGCGTCATCGAAGGCGCCGGCAACAGCGTGGAATACCAGACCGGTGACTGGAGGAGCGAACGCCCGGTCATCGACTTCAGCAAGTGCATTCAGTGCCTCTTCTGCTGGGTCTATTGTCCGGATGGCGCAATCAAGACGGAGAATCAGAAGGTTGTCGGAGTGGATTACTACCACTGCAAGGGCTGCGGCATCTGCTCTACCGAGTGCCCGGCCAAGTGCATAAAAATGATTGACGAACTGTCAGCGCTCAAGGAAGAGAGCGCATCCACGGCCAAGGCAGATGGAGAAGCCAAGTCAGAATCCAGTGGAAAGGGGGTACGATAGATGGCCAGGAGAATTGCGACGACAGGTAATGCCGCGGTGGCGGAGGCCTTTCGGCAAATCGACCCCCACGTGGTTTCTGCCTATCCCATAACGCCTCAGACCATCATAGTCGAGGACTTCGCCCAGTTCGTGAGCGATGGCAAGGTAACCACGGAGTTTGTGCCGGTGGAGAGCGAGCACAGCGCTATGAGCGTGTGCATTGGCGCATCCGCCGCCGGGGTGCGGGCGATGACGGCCACATCATCCCAGGGTCTGGCGTTGATGTGGGAGATGCTGTACATCGCCGCGGGACTGCGCCTGCCGATAGTGATGGTCAACGTAAACCGCGCCCTTTCAGCCCCACTCAACATCCACGGCGACCAGAGCGACTCGATGGGCGCACGCGATTCGGGCTGGATACAGCTCTACTGCAAGAACCAGCAGGAAGCGTACGACACGGTCATCCAGGCAGTGCGCCTGGCGGAACACGAGGACGTACGCACACCGGTGATGGTGTGCTACGACGGGTTCATCGTCAG
>JAMDCE010000475.1 GCA_023489135.1 Chloroflexota bacterium | reverse complement strand
ACCACGCTTTGGACCGGTGACCTGCAATTGCTGCCGCAGCACGTCCAGGAGGGTTTCGGTACCCTTAAGAACGACGTTATGTTCCCGACCGTTTACAGTCAGATTGATTAGGTTCATCGTCTCTCCTTCCTCTCAAGCCAAGCTCTTGCCCAGGATCGCGAGGGATCGGACGAGTCCTCTTCCCACCAGGACCTTCGCCATCTCCTTGCGATACCAGGCCCGGCCGAAACCGTCGTCTATAGGGCTTGTTTCTTCAGCGGCAATCTCAGCCGTTCTCTCGATGACGCCCAACTCGATCTTCTTTCCTTTGAGCGCGCCTTCGGCTCTGGTGGCTCGAAGCGGCGTGGGCGCAGCCGAACCGATGGCGATGCGAACGTCGCCAATCCTGTCACCGCCCGACAATGAAAGCCAGACGGCCGCCGAAATCGTCGAGATCGTCGCGTCGGCCCGGTGACCCAACTTCATAAACTGCGAAGCGCTGGGCTCGCCGCTCAGGGGGATGGAAATCTCGGCGAGCAACTCTCCCGGTTTCAGCACCGATTGTCGCGGCCCGACAAAGAACTCGGTCAGCGGGACGAGGCGCTCGCCAGCTTCACTCACCAGCTTCACTTGAGCGCCCAGGCTAAGCAGAGCGACACAGCCATCGTTCGCTGGCGAGGCGTTCACCAGATTGCCTCCTATGGTACCCGCATTTCTGATCGCCGGACTTCCTACTTTGTCGGCGGCCTGAGCCAGAACCAAAGCCCGGTCCTTGACCTCTGGAGAAGAAGCAAGAGTGGCGTGAGTAGTCAGGGAGCCGATCCTGATGACCTTGCTTTCCCGCCTCACGAAATCCAGTTCGGACACCCCACCCAGATAGATGAGGCAGTCTGGCTGGTACTTTCGCATCTTCAGGTCGAGGGCGAGGTCAGTTCCGCCCGCAATGATTTTCCCCTTTTCCCCGCAATCGGTTAGCAGACCGAGCGCCTCAGACAGTGTCTTTGGCCAGAAACATTCGACCTCTCGCCGAATCGGCTGAAAGAAACTAATCTGGTCCAAGTTGTTCACCTCCCATTTTATCGCCGGAACTTTGAAGCGAGGCTGTAGTTTGCCGTTATTAGACGCCAGGGATAGCGTACATAGGAACTGGTCGGAGAGTGATTAAGAACTCTCCAGGACAACCACAACAAACACGGGAGTGGACCCGCGAAAGGCGGGCAGCAGAAGTGACCACCGTAATCTTAAGTTATTCTACTCCATGATCAGCAAAAATCAATCCCTTGCCCGGCAAACTCTGGCGCGCAGTGGGGCTGACCAGACGCTACTTGAGATCTCGCAGAAAATCTGCGACGCGTCCGGGGTCCCGCAGCATCTGCTGGGCCTCCTCCACGTTGCGAACAGCCAGAATTAGCCAGGGACTCACGCTGTACAAAACGAGAGGCCCCAAAAAGAAGCGGAGCAGACCGCCAGTCTCCTTCCGCGGCTGCGCTGGCGCGGGGGGATGGAACAATCTCCCAATGAGGGCCGAGGCGACAATCACAACTGCTCCGAAGATTAATAGCGCCACACATCCAGTGGTCCGCGGATGGCGCCGAGCCTGGGATTTGAAATCCATCGCCTCTCGCGATCGTGTCTCCAACTCATCGACGACAATCCCGAGCTCACTGCGCAGTTGGGTTATCTCCCGTTGGATGTCACTCGAGCTTTCGCCCATTCTAAGTCCTCCTTAAGCGTGTCTCTGGTCCTCTGCAGTGGCCTTGTCACCAGGGTTTTTCGTCCAAATAGGGCGAGAAGGCCGCCCACGACGGCGAAGAAAACGAAAAGAATAACACCCGCCAGCCAGCCCGGCACCAGCAACCCCAGAGCGAGAATGACCCCGACCAGCAGGGAAATCAGAGCGAGGACCAGGAGCAAGCCTCCACCAATAAGGAGGGCGAGAGAGAAGATCGTAGCCTGAAGGTTCTCTTTCGCCTCTTGACGGGCCAATTCCATCTGTCGATCAACCAGCACCGAGACGTCGCGCACTAGGAATTTCAAGAGCTCGCGCGTGGTCATCCGCCTGACTCTATCCTCTACGTTCTCCATAAGATCCTCCTAGAACGGGTTAAGGGTTAGGGGATTAAGGGTTAGCAGGGGGCTATTTGAAAAGATCGTCCACCTTATCGCGGAACATCGTCAGAGCAATGCGCTGGCGGTTCGGCTGGCCGCGCATCATCGCCAGGGCCATGTTGCGGGCCTGCTGCCACTGAATCTTGGCTGGCCACGGTGGCTCATAGGGATCGACAAGAACCTCCACCACCGACGGTCTTCCCGAATGCAACGCTTTCTCGAGAGTCGGCCGGATGTCTTTGGGATCCTCGACGGAGAAGCCCAGGCCGCCGCAGGCTTCGGCGAATTTGGCGAAGTCGATGGGCTGTATCTCCACGCCGTACTGCGGATTGCCCAGAAAGACCATCTGCTCCCACTGAATCATGCCATAGTGGTTGTTCTTGATGACGACGACGATGATAGGCAGGTTGTACTTCACCGCGGTGGCGAACTCACCCATAAGCATCGTGAAGCCACCATCGCCGACGAAGGCGATGGACTGCCGGTCTGGATAGGCGATCTTGGCGGCGATGGAATAGGGCAGACCTGGCGCCATAGTGGCCAGGTTTCCCGAAAGGGAGAACTTCTGTCCTCTTCGAATCTTGAACTGGCGGGAGATCCAGGTGGCTATGGTTCCACTATCGCAGGAGATGATAGCGTTGTCGTCCGCCAGCTCTGAAAGCGTCCAGGCCACCGCTTGAGGCTTGATCGGCTTGACGTCTTTGCTGCTCCTTTCCTCCATCAACTTCCACCACTTCTGCATTCCCTTCTGGGCCTTCTCCAGGAAGCCACGATCCTCCTTGCGCTTCACCAGAGGAAGGAGAGCCTGGAGGACGGCCTTGGAGTCTCCGATGAGGCCCAGTTCCACCGGATAGCGCAGCCCGACGCGCTGGGGATCGATGTCTATCTGGACGCCCCGAGCCTGACCAGGTTTGGGCATATAATCGAGATACGGGAAGGAAGTTCCCACCATGATGAGCGTGTCGGCCTCTTCCATGGCCTCTTGAGACGGACGCGTGCCTAAGAAGCCCGTGCCTCCCGTCGTGTAGGGGCTCTCGTCGGGGACAACGGCCTTGCCCAGGAGGGGTTTGACGATGGGGCCGGCCACCTTCTCCGCCAGTTGCTCCAACTCATCTCCAGCTCCCAGAGCGCCCTGCCCCGCCAGGATGACGACCCTCTTTCCGTCGTTCAGGATTCGAGCGGCCCGGTCAAGGTCGTTCGGCCGGGGGCAAGTGTCCGGCACCACGTACACGTCAGAACTATGTCCCCAGCCCGTCTTCGGAGAGATATGGGTGGGACTGGGAACTGGAGATTCCTGGAGATCGACGGGGAAAGTAATGTGGGCGACGCCCTTCCTGGCCAAAGCCGACCGGCAGGCGATATTGGTCACTATGTCGACGTGCCTGGCGCCCATTCTCCTGCGATAGTAGAGGGCGACGTCCTCGAAAAGGGCCTGGGTATTCACGTCCTGCTGGTAGAAGGTGCCGACAAGATCGTGGTAGGTCATACCCGTGAGGGCCAGGACGGGAGCGCCGTCCATCTTGGCATCATAGAGACCGTTGAGGAGGTGGACCGCTCCAGGGCCGGTAGTGGCCAGGCACACGCCCAGCTTGCCCGTGTACTTGGCGTAGCCACAGGCCATGAAGGCGGCTGACTCCTCATGGCGGACCTGGATGAATTTGATCTTGTCCTGGCGCTTGCGCAGCGCTTCCATCAGCCCATTGATTCCGTCACCAGGCAGTCCGAAGACGGTGTCCACACCCCATCGCATAATACCCTCGATGAGAGCGTCCGCCGCCGTGTCCGCCCTGGGGGGCTTGATCTCCACCTGGGCCGCTTCCTTGTCCGTAGCCCTCGGTCTCCGCGCCATATAACTTACCTCCTGAGGAAAGATGACCACCCTGAGGTCCGGCGAGGAAGCCAGTCGAAAGAACCTATCGCCCTAAGACCCGATGAAAGGACTAGGATGTCCGCATAGGGTACAGCAACATAGATCTCGGGTGAGAGGTATTCGTCAGGAATCTAGCCAGGGCCACGCTATACCAAGCAATGGCCAAAGGGTCGCTTGGAGAACTGCTTAGCAAGAAATATGCCAAGTGCTTGCCGTTGAGCGAGGGTAGTATTCAGAAAATTGCCCTCCTTCTTGAATCTCTCTTCTTTCCTCAAGAAGAAATGAGCTACCAAGATCGG
>JAMDCE010000448.1 GCA_023489135.1 Chloroflexota bacterium | reverse complement strand
CAGCCGCGCCCGTGGTCAGATCAGGATGCGAGTAAGTGTGGTTTCCGATCTCGTGTCCGTCGGCCGCGATCCGTTTGACCAGCTCAGGATTCTGCTCTATCCACTGGCCGGTTAGAAAGACGGTGACATGTATCCCCCGCTCCTTTAGCGTATCCAGGATTTTGGGCGTGGGCTCGGAACCCGATCCGGCGTCGAAGGTCAGGGCGATCATGCTGCTATTGGGATCTCCCCGGTCTATCTCTTTCCCTGTCCCCAGGGATGCCTTTGTGGGCGAAGGAGTCGCAGTCTCCGGAACGGGCGTGACCGTCGGCGGCGGTGTGGGAGAAGGCTCGGGTGTGGGAGTGCCTGTCGGCTCGGCTGTGGGTGGCGCGGTGGGGCTGGGTGAGGCAGTCTCCGTTGCCGTGGGAGTGGGGACTACGGCGATGGCCGTGGGGGTCGGAGAAGCTCCCCGCCCCGCCTGGACCACCATCACCGCACCGATAATAACCGCCCAGAGGGCCACCACGCCGATGATGGCAAAGATAATAATGCGCCGTACGCGATTCTCATTCATCGGAATCTCCCAGCAACTTCAGGAGCCCCCGTTTCCGGTCTGGTTTCAAGATGGATTCGTCTCGTTCCCTTCGTCGGGTCTCGTCCGAGTTGAAGTATTCGTTCCACAGCTTCGGCGCGTCCTTGCTCTCGCCGCCGTGTCTGGTGAGGCGTTTTCTCACCCGGCACAAAACCGGCGTATTGATGGAGCTCCCGGCGACGATCACCTGGCCTTTAGACAGAGCGGGTAGCTCTTGAAGCAGGTCGCGCCCCACACTCTCCACCGCCGAGGCCACGCTGTTTTGATCGATGGGGTTGACGATCCGCATCACAAACTGAGTCATGCACTGCGAGAGAACGTCAGGGTCCAGCTTGCCCGGCCTCTGGCTGATAAGCCCAATGCCAATACCGAACTTCCTTCCTTCGGCCAGGATTTGTTTGAGCACCCCGGTGGAGACCACATCTCCGGAGGCCGGGGCGAAGTGATGGGCTTCCTCCACCAGCACAAAGACAGGATAGGGCAGGTACATCTCGTTCTGAGAGTCGACTTCCTTGCGCTCGGTGGCCATCCGGGCTCGATTCAGCCGGCGCAAGAGGGTGCTAACGATCACTTGCTGATCTTTGCTATCGATTTCGTTGAGCTGCAGGACCGAACACTGGCCCGGCTTGAAGAGATCCCGCAGATCGAGGTGCCTGAAATCGTCGAAGGCGCCCTGTTTGAGGCGGCTCTCCAGCCTCCAGATGAGAGCTTCGGCCGTTCCGGTGAAATCCCCTCCTGTGGAAGAGCCCTCGGAGCCCTCAGCTATTTCCCTCAGCTTGCTCATCAGATCGAAGCTGGTCCACTTTTCCTGCTTTTCTCTCCCCACCTCGTGATAGGCCCGCCTCAGCAGATATTCCATCCGCTCGGTCATGTTAGGTAGGAGGTAATTCAGGTCGCCGATGGTCAGGGAAGAGACCTTCACCTTCACATCGGCCGGCTGGAAGATCTTGACCTTCGGCCGGTAGTCCAAGCCACCGTCGGTAATGCTGAATTCGGCCTTGTTCATCATCTCGATGAGAGTCTCGTACTCGCCGTGGGGATCGACGATGAGAATGCAGGCCTTGTTGGCCGGCCGCATCAATTCCTCGATGATGACGCTGGCCAGGTAGCTCTTGCCAGACCCCGTGCCGGCTATTATGGCCAGGTGGGTGCTGGCGAACTCCTTCACGTCCAGGACGATAGGCACCGCCTCTTCCGAGCGGCTGAGCATCGAGCCAATATGGGCCGAACCCGGCTCGCCCAGCCTCCTCTTGCTGAGGACGCGGCTCAGCATCTCGTCGCCGGCCAGGTAAATGGATTTGCCCGAGGTCGGCGGAACGCGGGGGTTGACGAAATCCTGAAGGCTCTCGTCATAGAACCCCATAATGACGACCGTCAGCTCAAAAAGCTCGTGCCCCGGGGAGTCGTAGCCGACCACCCCGGCGACCGCGCCGGGCGACACGTCCGGATTGGACATAAACGAATCGGGATACAGCTTCAAGGGAATACGCTTGGTAACCCGACCCAGGATCTGGAGGTTCGATTCCGTCGCGGGTACCTCGTAATAGACGAACTCTCCGTTCTTCAGAAGCTGGTCGCGGTCAGGGGTCACAAAAGTATACTCGTGAGGTGTTTCCCCCGGTCCTTTGGCAATGCCGACTATTCTCGCGGTCACGGTGCCTCCCGCTCACCAGTAATTGGCGAAGCATTGTTCCCAGTCATTGAGATGGGCTTCACTGTCATCCTTAGGCACCCAGAGGGTACCCGGCGACGAAGGATCTCTCAATTGACCGGATCCGCAGAGACACAGCACGCTGCGTCTCTACAAGTCAGGAGATTCTCCGCCCCGTTCGGGGGCCCAGAATGACAACCTTTGCTCCGGGTGATCCGTTGCCGGTTAGGATGGCCGTGCACGATCATCCTCCTAGCCCACCAGTTGAACCTTCGACTTCCAGGCCAGGTTATCTTTGAGCACGGCCAGGATGTCGCGGTTATCGGGGAAGTAGCCCTCCAGCTCCTCCAGGATCTTCAAGAGGAGATGGGGTATGACTGAATTGTTCTGTCCAATCAGGTGGGGATAATAGCCCACGTTCAGCGAAGAATCACGACGGTGAAACGCAACGATCTGTTCCTCGCTCATTGTCTCCACCTCGGCGTCCACCGAAAGCGCTACAGGGCAGATGCCGTGGTGGACTATCCCGGATTCTTCATCACTGTACCCCAGGACGATAAGGCCAACGAGGGTAGCTCGCTCATCCAGGTAGTCCGGGGAGAAGACCTCCAATTCCGGTTGGCTGGAGAGACGCGGCCCGAAGCTACCATACTCGGGGTTGACCAGGATGGTGTTGTAGATCACGCCGACGATCCACCGGCCACCGGAGGCTCCTGTTTGCACCCTGACGAACCGGCCAAAGGCGTAATCCTCTGGCGCTGGCCGAGGCTCGACCTCGTTGCGACCGTAGATGTGGCAGACGTAGTCGATGTGGGAGTTGGACTTGACGATCTTGCCGATGATCATTTCTTCTTTTCCCCTAACGACGGCGTTGCTTGCTGGCGGCCTTGCTGGAAAAGCGCAGATTCAGGCCGTTACGCTCCACGAACTCCTGAAACAGCCCATAGAACCGCTCGCGATCTTGCGCCGTCAGCACGGCCGTGGCGTCGGCGGCCTCAATGGTGTAGGGGTAACCGTTGCCGACAATGCATTCTGCTCTTATAACGTCCATCACCTGGTCCAGGTTTCCCTTGTCCAAAAGCCACCTGGGAAACTCGATCCTGGCCGTTGGGTTTCCGGAAGTGGTCTTCAAATAAGCGAAGCAAATCCCCCGACCAAAGGGCCGGCCGGTCTCCGCGTCCAGGTACTCGTCCAAGATACCCTCTCGGGCGCAGATCCAGGCGACAGAGCGATCGCCCCACTGCATTCGGCTGGACAGCAACTGAGCATCGTGGACGCGCTGCGAGGCCATCAACCCATCGACACGCTGCAGCATCCTGGTCAGATCCTTGGCGTAGGTGGTGTCGACGTAGCCCACCAGAGGCACGCCGCACTCCTCGGAGGCGCGAAGCAATCTTACCACTCCCCGCACATAGGCGCCACGGCTTTCGGGAGGCAATTTGCCGGCGAAGGACACGATGAGCGACCCATCCAGGAAGACGAGGGGCTTGGGACCTTCACCTCTATCCTCGCAAACGTACTCGACGAGTCTGTCGACCTCGAGGCAAAACCGGCGCTGTCCCACCGTCGACTCCGAAAAGGCGTAGCCATCGCCGCTATCGACGTACAGATCCTCCGGTGGTATAACCTCTACCGTGGCGTCCTTGACGTGAGCCCGCTCCGGGGAATGATGGTTCTCGAACCAGGCCACTTGGATGGCCGCGACAGGAATGGAGAAATCCTTGGACGGCTGGATCTGGCTGCCATCCACGGCGAAAGTGGTTACCCCGCCCAGGGTCTGGAGCGCCCAGGCTCGGGCTTCCTGATGGTTGCGCCAGCGCTGGGCGAAGGGGATCACCAGTCCTGGGAACCGACCGAATTCTCCGGTGGGCAGTGCGCCTGGAGACGGCACTCCCGCCAGCCTCTCCTCGATCTCCGCTCCAGACAGGCGGGCCAGTCCGTCCAAGGCGTGGCGGTAGAGTTGGAGCTCGTCTCCAAACGCTCGATCGAAAGTGGCGAATTTGTCTTTGGCCGCCTCTAAGGCCCGGACAGCCAGAGTGCGATG
>JAMDCE010000653.1 GCA_023489135.1 Chloroflexota bacterium | reverse complement strand
ATTCTCGAATGCCGCAAATCAGCCGCTGCAGATTCTTTACCTCTCGTTCGTTCATTCCCGCGGCCGGCTCGTCCACCAACAACAGCTTCGGTCCCGAAGCGAGCGCCCTTGCTATCTCAAGTATGCGCTGTTGGCCATAGGGCAAGCTTCTCGATTCTGCGTCTCTTCTGTCCCACAGCCCAACCATCTCCAGCACCGTTCGCGCTCGCTCGTGCATTGCCCTCATCTCTGTCTGGGACGTGCCTGTACCGGCGATGGCGCTTAAGATATTTGAGCGTCCCAGGTGATCTTGAGCCAACAGAACGTTGTCCATTACCGATAGTTCTTTGAACAAGGCGGTCTTTTGGAAAGTCCGAGTGACGCCATTTTGGGCATAAACGTGCGCCTTCTTGCCTTTCAGGCTAACGCCGTTGATCGTAATGTCGCCGCTAGTAGGGCTGGTTATCCCGCTTATCATATTCACCACGGTTGTCTTACCCGCTCCGTTGGGTCCGATGAGCGCCCGAATTTCACCCTTTTGCACGGACATGTCGAGAGCATCAACTGCCATAAGGCCACCATATCGTTTGGTTAGAGCTCGGACCTCGAGCACCGGCACCGCGTTCAACTTCGCATCAATATTGGGACGCGGCATAGCTTCCCCATCTTTCGGAGTGCGTACTGCAAAGTGCGATGCGGGAGCGCCACATGCTTCGAGTGTCTTGAGCTGTTCCTTTAGAAGTGCTGCTCCTCCGGGCTCTGACCAGGCCAGAGCAATCTCGCCGACGGCGGCAGCCCTGGTGTCATTCCCGAGCAAGTTGCGGCTTAGCTTCTTGATAAGTCCAAAAAGTCCGGAGGGCAGGAACAACATCAAGAGCACAATTCCCACACCGTAGGCCAACATATACCAGTCTTTGAGAAAGCGCAGCATTTCTGGCAGGAAGGTGATCAGGACAGATCCCAAAAGAGCACCGCCCACCGATCCAATACCACCGATAAGCAACATAGTGGCGATGATTACCGATTCCTCGAAGCTGAAGACATCGGGGGTGATGAAGGTCGTACCATGTGCATATAAGCTGCCGGCGATCCCTGCATACGCGGCGCTGATAGCAAATGCCAATACTTTGCGCGACGTGGTGTTGATGCCAACGGCTTCGGCCGCTACCTCTTGTTCTCGAATGGCAAAGAAGGACCGCCCGAATTTGGATCGCTCGACTCTCCAGGAAACAAACGCCAATAAAGCGACCAGCAAGACTACCAGATAAAAGAAGCTAGTATTATTATCTAAGACGAGAGATCCAAAAGACGGCGGGGGGATGTTGCGAATGCCGCTCGTGCCTTTGGTGAGTTCTATCCAGTTCTGTAACACCAGGCGCACGATTTCCCCCAACCCCAAGGTGGCGAGAGCTAGATAGTGGCCCCGCAATCGCAAGCAAGGGAGACCTACTGCCGCACCAGAGAGGCCGGCGAACAGCGCGCTTGAAGGAAGGGTGACCCAGAAAGGAAGTTTCAGGTTTACGGCGAGTAGGGCTGAGGTGTATGCTCCGATAGCATAGAAGGCGGCGTGACCCAGCGAAATCTGCCCCGTGTAGCCCAGCGCAAAATTGAAGCCAAGCACCAGGATAGAGTATATGCCGGCCAACACTATCAGGCCCATAAAGTATCGCGAAGTGACTACTTGAGGTATGACGAGCACAATGACGGCTAGGGCGAGCCAAAGGGCGAATGTGACAGCTTTGTGCCGCCCGTTGGAAGGTCTGGCAGCCTCAATTGGTGGAGGTAGTTGCGTAATTCTATTCCCGCTTTTGCTTGTTGATTGTCCGATCACGCGCGTTCCCCAACTTTCTCGCCGAATAATCCACGGGGAAACGCGAGCAATACTAGAATCAGAATGACAAAGGCCAATACGTCTTTGTAGGCGGACGAAACGTAGGCAGCCATCAGAATCTCCGTAACTCCCAGGAAGAGGCCGCCCACCACGGCCCCGGGAATGCTGCCAAAACCACCCAAGATGCAGGCGGCGAAGGCTTTGAGCAGGGCGATGCCACCCATATTGAGTGTCACCAAGAAGACCGGCGCCAGGAGTAGTCCCGCGATGCCCCCGAGCAGGGCACTCAGAATAAAGCTGAGAGCGATCAGTTGGCCAACGCTGATGCCCATCAGGCGAGCAACTTCCTGGTTTTGGGCCACTGCCCGCATGCGTTTGCCATAGATTGTGTAGGTGAAGAACAGATGTTGAGCCACCAAAAGGATCGAGGTGACAACGATAATAAAGACACTTTGCTGAAGTATGATCACTCCGCCGATGTCGAAGGTATTGCTGCTGAAAAATCCGGCAAGTGTCATTGGCTCTGGCCCCCAGGCAATACGGGCGACGTTTTTGAGGATAATACTCACACCGATAGTGGCGACTATGACTGTGAACAAGGGCTTCTGCTGCAATGGCCTGAACACAGTGAGCTGGAAAACGTAGCCAAAAGCCACCATGCCCACCATTGACAGCAGATAGGCCAATGCGAGGGGAAGCTGGAGGGAGCTCAGGGCAGCCACGGCCAGGAAAGCGCCCAGCATCACTAGCTCGCCCTGAGCGAAGTTGATCAACCCAACCGCGTTGTAAGTAATAATGAAACCCATGGCAATGAGAGCGTATATACAGCCCATAGCCAGGCCATTAACTACCAGTTGTAGCAGTTGCGCCATCGATAGTAGCCTCCAGCAACACTAACCTTGTCGAGCGCTAATTGCTTCCGCTCACCACACCCATTATTTTGATGGTCTTGTCGCTCTGCACACTCAGAATCACGACGTCGTGCCTACCTATACCGGCTGAGTCGTAAGTGAACTCGCCTGACAAGCCTTTGTATCCTTTCACTGCCGACATGCCCTGGCGAATGGCATCTCTGCTGTCCCCGTTCTGTTCGATTACCTTGGCCAGGATCTTAAACGCGTCGTAAGGGTGGGACTGGGTTCCGTCAGGGGCCTGGTTGAACTTGGCCTTGAATCTCGCGACCCAGGCTTTAACGGCCGGATCATCCGAGCTCTGAGGGGCGGCGAAGCTGGTGCCAATCAAGCCAGAGGCTTCTTCATTCGTGAGCATACCCAATGCCTGAGCGTAACCCGCGAAATTCGTTAGCAACGGCAAGTCGATCTTGAGTTGTTTCGACTGCTTGACGATGAGCGGCCCCCCCACGGGATTGTCCCAAACCAGGATGGCCTGGACTCCCTTGTTCTTGATACTAAGAAGTTGGGCGGACATGTCCTTATCGGTCGGGCCATGCACCTCGACGACGAGATCCTGGTTGTACTTCTTTAGAGCCTTCTTAATAGCCTCTATCATGGTCTGTCCAGGCTCGTCATTGGTGGTAATCAGACCCACCTTCTTGGCTCCAAGTTTCTCCACCGCGTAGTTTACCAACGCTCCCGCGCCTACGTCGTCCGATGGGTTTATCCCAAAAACCCATTTGCTGCCCGATTGGAAGACTCCAGGGGCAGTGCCGCCAGTAAGGTAGGGAATCCCTTCTTTGTCGATCACCGGAATCATCGCCATCGCAGTGGCGCTATTCACGCCGCCAATCACCGCCACAGGCTTTTGCTCCAGAACCTTGTTCAAGGCGTTGAGGGCGGTGGTGATGCTCGCTCCCGCGTCTTCCTCGATAATCTCGATCTGCCGACCCTTGATTCCACCCGCGCCATTGATGTCTTCCAGCGCCAGAGTGATGCCCTGTTTGGCCATCTTACCTAACGCGGCTAGATCGCCGGTGAGCGGCGCAACGAACGCGATCTTGATAGGTGCTCCTGAGGCAACTGCCGGTTTGCTAGCATCCGGTTTTGCCTGCTCTTTTGCCGGCTCACTCTTTGGTGTTTCCTTAGATGCTTCTTTAGGCGCTTCTTTGGCCGCTTCGACTTTGGCAGTCGGTTTGCTTTCGGTCTGAGGTTGAGGCGATGCACCACTGCAGGCCTGCAAGAGCGATGAGAGCACCATCAAAATGGTCAACGCTGTTACCAGAGGCCATTTGGCTGGCTTGCGATTGAACGCTATTCTCAAGAGATACCTCCTTCACCTAACTCTCTTTGGGTTTATATTCCGGTCTTGGCGGAGACATCGCCCCAATGAAAACCATTTCTTCGGTGACCCTAATGGCGTGGAGGGTATTGCTGGGAAAAAAGAAGTAATCTCCAGGCCCGATGATTGTCGTCTCGTCACCTATTTTCGTTTCCCCCCTTCCTGTGATAACATATCCAGTTTCCTCGGCGTCGTGAGAGTGCAATCCGATTTCGAAACCA